>ONYP01000007.1 GCA_900322135.1 uncultured Prevotellaceae bacterium | reverse complement strand
ATGTGGAAGTAGGGGTTGCCCGTGAGCATCGCCGACAGTTGCGTCTTGCTCTTGTCGTAGAAGATGTGGCACGGGATGCCATGGGCTTCGGCATAGGCCAGTTCGTAGCCCACGCCCAGCGAGGGGCATGTGCATTCGCCGATGAGCACATCGCTCTCGCGCAGCCATGCCGTGTCCTGGTCATAGATGCGTGCGTCGCGCTCACGGCCCTGCTCCGTCAGACTCAGGTTGCTCTTGCCCACATGCTCGGTGAGCACGATGTCGGTGCGCTGGATGTAAGTGATGATACGGTGATACAGTTCAGCGTCCACACGCCCGCCGCGGATCGACCCCGCAAAATAAATCTTCTTCGCCATATGATTATTGGTTTTTTAAAAACTATGTCATTTTACAAAGTCCCAAAAATTATCGGGGGTGATGACCGTGAACTCTGTTGGAGAGTATGTCTTGATGAATTGCTCGGGCATGCGTGATTTAGCGCGAGGATTCCACTTGAATTCAAATGCCCTGATCATTCCATCCTCCTCTTCTATCAGGTCAATTTCTTTCTGGTCATGCGTTCGCCAAAAGTACAACTGGGCAAAACTGTTGTTATACATGTTGCGTTTGATGCGCTCACTCACCATCATATTTTCCCACAAGGCTCCAGTATCCGTCCTCAGTTCGATGGGCGCATAATTGGAGATGACAGCATTGCGGATGCCATTGTCATAGAAATAGACTTTTTTGCCCTTCTTGATTTCGTTGCGCAGGTTGCGGCTGAAAGAATCAAGACGGAAAACGACAAAACATTTCTCCAACAAGCCGATATAACTCTCGATAGTTTCTTTGTCAACTCCCAATAGGTTGCTCAGTTCATTATACGAAACCTCGCTGCCCACTTGCAGGGCAAGGGCTCGCACAAGTTTCTGCAGCACTTCGGGCTTCTTGATTCCACGATAAGCCAAAATATCCTTATACAGGTAATCATTGGCCAGCATTGCCAGCGTGCGTTTGGCATGAGCGGTATCTGTGACAACTCCTGGGTAGCATCCATAGATTAACCGTTGGTGCAGCATGCGCGATTCTTCGCGTTCACTGGTCTCTTGGGACAATTCTGAAAGCGACAGGGGATATAGTTTATATTCTATTGTGCGGCCTGTCGCTGGCTCATTGATGTCATTGGCCAACTCAAGTGAAGAAGAGCCGGTGACAATCACCTGGGTTGGCAGTTTCAGGTCGGCTATCTTCTTAATTGTCAGTCCAATGTTCCTGACTCTCTGGGCCTCATCAATGAACACATATTGATAGGACGAAAGCAGAGCCTTTAATTCGGTTGAGCTTTTCCCCTCAATGAGCAGGACATCTTCCATGTCATCGCAGTTGAGCATCAAAACACCGCTTGCGCTATGGCTTAGCGCCTCAATCATCGTGGTCTTACCCACTTGGCGTGCTCCCAATAACACGATTACCTTGCCTTGACCGAAGTCTTGTTTCAGATTGGATTCAATTTGTCTCTGTATCATTGGCTTAAGTATTCATCTCACTGGTTGCAAAATTATAGTTATTTCTTTAAACCGCCAAATTTATGGTAAATTTTTCGGTTGAAACCGCCAAATTTGGCTAAATTTTTCGGTTAGAACCGCTGAATTTATTTAATTTTTTCGGTTTTCTATCGTTCTGGGCCTATCTAGGGGGGGTGATAATCCGGTTATTAATATTTCGGGCCGAGGCGTTTAGCCCCAGCCCGATGTGTGATGAATCCATATCTGTTATTGTCTTTCTTGTCTTCAAAAGGGGGTGGGGTTACAGGCGGATGAGGGCGACACCGCCGAGCATGAGTAGGATGCCGACTATCTGGGGCCAGGCGATGGACTTGCGCGGGGCACCGAGCCAGCCGAAGTGCTCCATGAGTGTGCTCAGGGCGAGTTGGCCCACGAGCAACGACATCGAGAACACGCCGACGCCGACATGACCGACGAGCCACGCATTGCCGAGCACGATGACAGCGCCGCACAGGCCGCCAATCCACATCCACCACGGATAGTCGCGGCTGAAGGCCTTGCCCACCAGTTGGGTCTTACCCATACAAGTGCAGAACAACAGCAGTGCCATCGTGGCGACGAAGAAGGCCACCGTGGTAGCCTGAATGGGGTTGCCGACGATGCCCGACAACTGGGCATAGGCGCCAGTGATGCTGGCCGACAGAATACCCGACACGACGGCCATCAGTTGCCAGAATGCCAGCCGTGAGCCCCTGCTGCTGCCTGCCACTGGTCGTTGGCCGCCAAGCAGTTTGGGCAAGATGACCACCAGCACGAAGCCGGCAATGAGCAGCAGCGAGCCGATGATGCGGTTGGTGCCCAAGGGGATGACCTTGGCGCCGAACCAGCCGAAGTGGTCAATCAGCAGGCTGAAAATCAGTTGGCTGAACATCGGGATGATCAAGGCTTGCAACTGTCCGATTTCCTTGAACAGATGGATGGCGATGGTGATGGTCACCACGGCGACGATGCCCACAAACCAGCTCCAAGAGGGCGCTTCGGCGAGCATCTCGTGGGTAGGCAGGATGGGGATTCCCGCCAGCAGCGACACCAGCAGCAGTGCCAGCGTGGAAACCGAGAAGGAAACGAGTGTGGAGACATAGGCGGGGCCCACAACTCCGCGCAGGCGCGAGTTGGCCGCCGTCTGCAAGGGCATCAACAGGCCCATTGCCAGTGCTATGATTACAAAATACATATCGTCATTCTTATCAATTAGGCCACAAAATTATCCAAAATTCACCACCTGGGCGAATGGAGTGGCTATTTCTCGTACATTTCGAGGGGTTGGTCGTCGGGGTCGTTGAAGAAGACGAAGCGTTTGCCCGTCGTCGCGTCGGTCCTGATATTCTCGTGGGCAACGCCCATGCGGTCCAGTTCAGCGACCTGCGCCTCGATGTCGTCGACCTCAAAGGCCAGATGGCGCAGCCCGGCAGCCTCGGGGTAGGACGGGCGCTGCGGCGGCGAGGGGTAGGAGAACAGTTCGATGACATAATCACCGTTGAGCGACAGTTTGGTCAGGTAGGACTGTTGCTCCTCGCGCCAATGTTCTGCCATGACCTGGCAGCCGACGACGCGGGTATAGAAATCGAGGCTCCGCTGGTAGTCGGAGCAAATCAATGCGATATGATGTACTTTGTTGAGTTGTAACATAATTCAAATAAGTTTTAAGCAGCCTAGTAGTCATTGGATTTCCTCGAGGGAACCCGTGACCGAGTCGATGATGAAGCCGCGCACGGTGATGTCGCTGGGCATCAGCGGGTGGGTCTTGATGGTCTCGACGGTCTTGCGCACCGACTCGGGCGTATCCTTGAACCCCTCCAGCCACTGGTCCAGGTCGATGCCGCACATGCGGATGGTGTGGAGCGTCTCGTCGGTCACGCCGCGCTTGACCATCTCGTCATGGAAGTGGCCGTAACTCATGTGGCAGGCGCCGCAGTGGGAATGAGCCACCACCATGATTTCCTCAACGCCCAACTCATAGACGGCAACGATGAGGCTGCGCATCGCCGAGTCAAAGGGGGAGATGACCAGGCCGCCGGCATTCTTGATGATTTTGGCGTCACCGTTCTTCAGGCCCAGCGCCGCGGGCAGCAGTTCGGTCAAGCGGGTATCCATGCAGGACAGCACCGCCAACTTCTTGTCGGGGTACTTGTCGGCTACATACTGTTCGTAACCCTTGCGGGCAACAAATTCTTTGTTGTACTGAATAATCTCGTCAATCATGATTTCTTCTTTTTCTTGGGTTTAGGGAAAGGCAACACCTTGCAGGTCTCGTGCACGAGCATGGCAAGGTAGTCGCTGTCGTCAACATCGGCAATCAGGTAGTAATCCTTGGCGCCGTCGTAGGGTGGCCGTAATTCCACCGTGCGCAGCAGCGTCCGCACGGCCTCGGTGGGCTTGAGGTAGAAACAGTCGTCGCAGATGAGCCCGAAGATTTTGCCGTCGCAGTAGATGCCGTAGTCCCCGAACATCTTCTTGACCGCAATCTCTCCCGCTCCGGCACACTGGTCGGCGACATACTGGACAAAGTCAGGGTTGCTTGCCATGACGATGACCGGGGGTTAGTTGCGCACGGCCTTGGGCGTCCAGTTCTGGAAGAAGCGCAGTACTTTCTCCTTGTTGTAGCCGTTGCCCTCCTCCAGGTAACTCGAGTCCTGGATGTGTAGCACATTGCCCTGCTCGTCGAGCACGACAAAGACGGGGAAGTTGAAGCGCTCGGGGTTGTTGAGCCGCTTCATCATCGCTGCCGACCATTCGGTCGACTTGCGGGGGTGGTAGTTCACATGGATGTAGACGAAGTTCTCCTCGACAACGGCGTTGATGGTGCTGTCGGTGGTGATGAACTCGGCAAAACGCAGGCACCACGGGCACCAGTTGCCGCCCACCTGGCAGATGACGAACTTGCCCTCGGCCTGTGCTTGGGCCACAGCCTGGTCAATCTGTTCGAGCGGGTTGATTTCCTCGTTGTACACCTTCTTGGGGGCCGTCTGTTCCTGGGCGTTGGCCACAGTGGCCAGCAGTGCGACGGCGAGCACTGCAATGGTGAGTATTCGTTTCATAATCTTGACATGAATTTGTTGCGGTCTACGATAAAGCGCAGGTGGGTGCCCTCGCCCAGCAGCGTGTCGCCGCTGCGGGCCTCTACCTTGAACTCGATTTTCTTGCCCTCGGCGCGGGTCACCGTGGCGGTTGCCGTGACGGTGTCGCCCACGGGGCTGGGCTTGAGATGTGACGAGGCGATGTGCCCGCCCACGGTGGTACACCCCTCGGGCAGATGATCTGCCACGGCGAGCATGGCGGCATTCTCCATGAGCGCCAGCAGTGCCGGCGTGGCCAGCACGGGCAAGTCGCCCGAGCCCATCTCGATGGCCGTGACGGCCGGGGTGACCGTCAGTTGGCTGGTATGTGTCAGTCCTGTTTCAACCATAGTGATTACTGATATTTGTCAAAGTTGTACAGTTTCCTTATCTCGGCCTTCTTCTCGTCGCTCAGCCGGGTGAAATAACTCTTCCAGCCCGGGCAGAAGTTGATGTGCCAGCGCCAGAACTTTCCTAACACGGAGTCGGGCTTCTTGTGATAATGTGCCCTGAACTTGCAGTTTTCGCAGATATGTGCCATTTTTAGTTTAGTTTAGTGTTTAGAGTTTAGTGTTTAGGGATGATAGCCGAGTTGGCGGTCCATCCAGGCGATTCGTTCGTTCAGCCAGGTCTTGAGGAACGCGATCTCGTCGTTATAGTTGTTGCCCACATAGTAGTTGTTCCACACCCATACGCCCCACCGCGGCCATGCCTGGCTGTTGCGCTGCTCGGCGCCGTGCGAGGTGAGGACCGTGGCGAGCGAGTCGACGGTAGCCATCAGGCGTTCATTGCTCAGGTTGGTGCGCCGGTATTCCGCCCACCGCTGCTTGAGGGCTGCCGTGTAGGCCGGGTCGCTGTTCAGGCGTTGCCACCAGAAGGGGATGAGGTAATCCTCGCCTTCCTGCCTCATGACATCGTTGCTGCGGTACATCCAAGTGTCGGTGCGCCAGCCTTCCCGCGCCCGGTAGTTGCCGAAGGCCATATTGGCGTCCCACACCACCATCTTGAAGCGCGGGTCCACACTGTCGCGGCGCTTGAAGAATTTGCCGCTCAGGCGGTAGGCGTCCACATTGTGGCTCACCTCCATCACCAGTTGGTAGTCGATGAACGACATCATGTCCAGGTAGCGGCGGTAGCCGTTCTCGGGGTCGCGATAGTCGGGCGAGGCCAGCGCTGCCTCCATTAGGTCGATTTGGTGCTCGATGTACTGGCGCTGCTCGGGCCTCAGGTCCTCGGGGTCAGGTTCCTTGTACAGGAAATGGATGACGCAGTCCTCAAAGGGCTTGCCGTTGCTGTCCACGGGGTGGAATTTCGAAACATAGGTTTCCTCGTCCACATTGTCCACCTCCATCAGGTAGCCGCCCGTGAGCGCGTCGCCCTGGCTGCCCGGTTTGCCCAGGTCGAGGCGGTTCTTGCCCTTAGAGACGACCTCGGTGAGCACATACACGCCATAGTAGGTCCCGTCGACGATGAGTTCGCAGTGGCGTCCCAGTGGCGTGTATTCCATCCAGGGCCGTGCGATTTCCAGGGCCAGCATGTCGCGTATCATGCTCTTGTCGGCATAGGGGGCCAGTAGCGCCCAGTTGTTGTCTTTCGGCATCCCCAGGATGGAAACTTTCAGCTTCTTGCCGCCACGCTTCTTGCCGCCACGCTTCAGCGGTTCCTGCAGGGTGCGGAAGGAGTAGGGCTTCTTCGGGCTGTCGTTGTAGGTCGAGTTGCCGCGGTGGCGCAGGGCGATGAGCCCCTCGTAGTCGACACGCTGTTCCGGGTGTGCCGCCGTGTCGGCATAGTTCAGGCGACCTTCGCCGTTGTGGATAATCTTCATGCGGGCTTCGATGCGCTCCGACCGCATGATGGAATCGCCGCCCACCTCAATCCACACGATGGGCAGGTTGGTTGAGTCGAGCCGTACCTCCGTGTTGTCCGGCGGGAAGTTGCGAGCCGGCTCGGGGCCACACGACACCATCGCAGCCAGCATCACCGTCAGCACCGCCAGCCACCACTTCGTCCCCCAAAAGCCAATTCTCACTTCCATAACACAAAGGTATATAAAAAACCTATCACTTGCAAATACCCTATTGGGTAACAAGTTTTCTTTGACTATCTGGGATTGTGCAGATTTCTCCTGTTTTCTTATATGCCCAGCCTTGTTTGTTCATTGTTTTATTATTTTGGCGTTGCCGTTGAAGGCGCAGATTTCGGCGGCAAGATGGTTCATGTTGTGGAAACGGCTGTAGTCGGTGCCGGCAGGCACCCCGTTGACTGCTGACATCGTGTCGAGGCTCCATGGCGCGAGGATGAGCAGGCTACCGTTAGCGCAGGCCTCAAAACGCGTCCGTTCGGGTTTCCAAAAAGCGGTAATCGGTTCCTTCTGGGTGTGGATGAGGGGATAGCCGTTGTTGAGACATTCGTTTTTCATCATCAGTTCGCCATGCGAGATGCCAGGGGTGACCATCACCGTGGCCCCGCGGAGGATGGCGTCCACCCATTGCTGATGCTGGCGGGCATAGTCGGCCGTGTGCTCGTAGGGCTCCCTGGTGACGGGATGCAGGCGGTGGCACTGCACCTGTACCTTGCCCGGCCACCGCAGCAAGAACAGATTGCCGAAGGTGCCATAGTCGCGCCCTCCAATCTGGACATGCAGGGTGCGTTGCATCAACCGGGGCAAGGCCTGGCGCAAAATGGCGCGACGCGGGTTGTCGTGGACATAAGCAATCATCGCCTCGCGGTGCCGCTGGTCGAGGCACACCGTGTCGTCGTAATTCTCGTCGAAAAGTGGCCGCTGCTCACGGCCCACCAGGGTGTAGTACTCCTGGCGCTGCCGCTTGGACAGGGCGCGGATGAGCGAGCCCTCGTTGTCGTGGTGGCGGGCCTTCTCGCGTAGCCATGCCGGCACTGGCTGGCTCGAGCAATCGACCGATATCGGCCGATTGAAGGAATGGCCGTGGCCCTGTTGCTGCTGCCACTGGCTGGTGCAGGCCGCCTTGAAGGCCTGGATGATGTCGCCCAGGCTCCATTGCATGGGCTCGAGCACTTCGATTACCCCATGGAAATGGTCGGGCATGCACACGCAGGCGTGCACTGCCACGCGGTTGCCGTGGGTCTGCTGTTTCTCGGGGATGGTCTCCCACGCCTGCTTCACCGTTTCGCCCAGCGGTGACAGCACGACCTGGGGGTGCTTGGCATCATCGCCCAGGCGGCCAAGCAACGGCAACCTGTCGCTCACCACCAGCGTGATGAGATAGGTCCCCCTGCCGTAGTAGTCATGGCCTGGATTGCGTGGACGATAGGATGCCGTAATCATTGGCTTGGTGTTGTATCATTGAACTACAAAGGTACAACAATTGTCCCAAAACATGGCAAAAATCCGATAAAAACGGCGGGCACCCCGTCGGGACGGGAGGATGTGGTCAAAGCACCAATAATGTGCAGAAAAGTTGCAAAATACAATTTTTTGTGGTGTACCTGATGAAGGAGATGGGTGTCAGGCAAGTGCAGTTTGCCGAGCGCATCGGTGTCGACACCTCCAATCTGTCGAAATATCTCAATGCCCACATGCCCTTGAGCGAGTCGTTGCTCAACCGCATCGTCGTGAACCTGGGTGTGTCCAAGGAATGGCTGCTCGACGGCACCGACCTGCCCTTTGGCAAGACTCCCGTCCGCCTCGACGGCGGCGAGGGCGGCAACATGTCAGCCCTGGCGCCGACGGGCACGCCGGTCTATGATGTGGATGCGACGGCAGGAACGGCATCGGGCCGCAACGGGCTGTTCGCCAGCGAGAACATCGTGGGTTGGGTGAACCTGCCCAACATGAGTCCCAACTGCCGCATCGTGCGCGTGAGCGGCGACTCGATGGCGCCCGTCATCAGCGATGGTGACTTTGTCGCCGTGCGCGAGGTGAGCAACCCCAACCAGATTTACTGGGGACAGATCTATATCGTGCAACTCGACGACTTCAGGCTGGTGAAGTATGTGCGCCGCCACACCGACCCCAACATGGTGGTGCTGCGCAGCGAGAACCCCAACTATGACGATATGGATGTGCGCCGCTCCGACATCCACGAGATGATGCTCGTGCAGCATGTGCTGCACATCAACTCCCGACTGTAACCATACACAATTCAGGGACCCTGAGGTCCTTAAAAGCCAATAAAAATTGAAAAATGACAATCAATTACCATACTTTGCCCAATGGCCTGCGCCTGGTGCACATCACCACCGCGTCTCAGGTGGCTTGGTGCGGCCTCGCCATCAACGCCGGCAGCCGTGACGAGAAAGACGGGCACTACGGCCTGGCCCACTTTGTGGAGCACACCATCTTCAAGGGCACCAAGCACCGCCGCGCCTGGCACATCCTGAACCGCATGGAGCGCGTGGGCGGCGAACTCAACGCCTATACCACCAAGGAGGGCACCATGCTCTACTCGGTGTTTCCCGGACAGCACCTGCCCCGCGCCGTCGACCTGCTTGCCGACCTGGTGCAGTGGTCGCTCTTCCCCCAGGAGGAACTGGACCGCGAGCGCGATGTGGTGCTCGAGGAGGCCGCCAGTTACCGCGACACGCCCAGCGATGCCGTCTATGACGACTTCGAGGACCTGCTGTTCGCCGGCAGCGAGTTGGGCCACAACATCCTGGGCAAGAAGGAAGACCTGGAACGCCTCACCAGCGAGGACTGCATGAACTATCTCAAGACGCTGTATGTGCCTGGGAACATGGCTTTCTTTTCGGTAGGGCCCGAGCGTCCCGAGCGGGTGTTCCGCCTGGCCGAGAAATGCTTCGGTGCCATGAGCCACGGCATGGCCTCGCGCCACCGCACGGTGCCCCGCGATATCGAGCCGTTCAACCGGGTGATGACGATTGGCACCCACCAGGCTCACACGGTGGTGGGCGCCCGTGTGCCTGCCATGGGCCATCCGCTGCGTCATGCCCTGATGCTGTTGAACAACATCCTGGCGGGCCCCGGCATGAACTCGCTGCTCAATGTGGAACTGCGGGAACGCCGCGGCTATGTCTATACCGTAGAGTCGACGCTCACCACGCTCAGCGACTGCGGCTGGATGGAGATTTACCTGGGGTGCGACCCGGACGATGTGCGTTCCAGCCTGCGCGTCATCAAGCGCATCACGAGCCAGCTGGCTGCCGACCTGCTGCCCGAGCGGCGGCTGGAAGCCTACAAGAAGCAATACTGCGGACAACTGGTCGTCGCTGCCGACAGCACCGAGTTCCTGGCGATGAACGCCGGGCGCGGACTGCTCTACCGCGGCAAGGTCGCCACCATCGACGAGACCATCGCCAGCATCCAGGCCGTCACCCCCGAGCAGATTGCCCAAGCCGCCGCCTATCTGACCGCCGACAGGCTGTCGAGCCTCACTTTCCAGTGATTTTCCCTTGATTATTTGCAGGATTGCCAAAGAATAACTACTTTCGTCATCCATTAGTTTGTAGAATACCTTGTGACAAGAATGTAACCCGACAATGAAAAAGATATCCATACTCATCCCGTGCTATAACGAGGAGAAGACGCTGCCGCTGCTCTATCCCGAACTGGTGAAACTCATGGAGGGGCTGCCCAACTATGAGTGGGAAATCATGTTTGTCAACGACGGCAGCGGCGACAACACATTGCAACTGTTGCAGCAGTTGAGGCAACAGGACAAGCGCATCAACTATGTGGACCTGTCGCGCAACTTCGGCAAGGAGGTCGCCATGCTCGCGGGCTTTGACTATGTCACCGGCGACTGCATGGTCATCGTCGATGCTGACCTGCAGGATCCCCCGGCACTCATTCCCGAGATGATCAAGTACTGGGAAGAGGGTTACGAGGATGTGTATGCCAAGCGCCGCACGCGAGGCAAGGAGAGCTGGATGCGCAAGTGGCTGTCCATCAAGTTCTACAAACTGCTGCAACGCACCTCGCGCTTTGATGTGATGCAGAATGTGGGCGACTTCCGCCTGCTGGACCGCCGTTGCATCAACGCCTTGAGACGCATGCGCGAGAGCGAGCGTTATACCAAGGGCATGTTCTGCTGGATAGGCTTCAACAAGAAGGAGGTGGAGTTTGACCGTGGCGACCGCGTTGCCGGCCACTCGTCGTGGGGCTACCGGCAACTGTTCTCGCTGGCCATCGACGGCATCACCTCGTTTACCAGTGCACCGCTGCGCATCTCCACTTTTGTGGGCTTCATCGTGTCGATGCTCGCCTTTATCTACATGATTTATGTCTTTGTCAAGGCGCTCATCTGGGGCGACCCCGTCCAGGGTTATCCCTCGATGGTGATACTGATGTTGTTCCTGGGCGGCATCCAGCTGCTGTCGTTGGGCATCATCGGTGAATACATCGGCCGCATCTACAACGAGACCAAGAACCGTCCCGACTACATCGTGCGCGGTTTCAACGGCGTCGAGGATATGGGCGACCAGCACCAGGATTGATGACTGTGGCAGTGAAAAGCATCATTTTTGGCAAAATATTTGCAGGGTTGGGCCGAAAGGTGTAATTTCGTGTCCACCAAAAGGACAAACCGATAACAACAAATCAAAATAAACAAAAAAAACAAGAAGATTATGAACGATGTGAAATTTTATCTCGACGCAGCCGAGAAGAAGATGCAGGAAGCCGTGGATTTCCTCGATGACACCCTGGCACACATCCGTGCCGGTAAAGCCAATGTGAAGATTCTCGACGGCATCCGCGTGAACTACTATGGCAGCCCCGTGCCCATTGACAATGTGGCCAATGTGAGCACCCCCGACCAGCGCACCATCGCCATCATGCCCTGGGAGCGCAACATGATCGGCACCATCGAAAAAGCCATCATCGACAGCAATGTGGGCATCATGCCCGTGAACAACGGTGAGGTCATCCGCCTCAACATCCCGCCCCTGACCGAGGAGCGCCGCAAACTGCTCGTCAAGGACTCCAAGGCCGAGAGCGAGAAGGCCCGCGTGAGCATCCGCAACGCCCGCCGCGAGGCCATCGAGGGCCTGAAGAAGGCCGTCAAGGAAGGCATGAGCGAGGACATCAGCAAGGATGGCGAGGACAAGGTGCAGAAGATTCATGACAAGTTCATGAAGAAGATTGACGAAATCTTTGCTGCCAAGGAGAAAGAAATCCTGACGGTATAGTCTCCCCCTGGATTCTATTCCTGGCTGATAGGGAATAGAAGAACAATGGATTTGGCCAAGATGAACAAATCGCCTGACCACAGGCGCTGGCATGATGCCGCCTATTGGGTGGTGTTGCTGGCTGCCTGTGTGGTGATGTATGTGATGAACACCTTGACGCCCTTCAAGGAGGACGACATGGCCTACTCGGTTATCCCCAGCGGTTCGCTGCGGGAGTTCTGCTCATCGCTGGCCGACCATTTCATGACCACCAACGGCCGTTTTGCCGATGTGGTGGCTAATCTGTTTTGCGCCGTGCTGGGTAAGCCGGTCTTCAATGTGTGCAACGCGTTGATGTTCGGCCTGATGGCTCACCTGGTGACACTGCTCAGTGCGGGACGCCGCTCACTGATGGCCCTGACCTTGTTCCTCGCTGTGGTGGGCGTGTGCTTTCCCGTGCCCGGCGAGACGATGTTGTGGGTGGCAGGCAGTTGCAACTACCTGTGGGCCGTCACGGCATCGCTGGCGCTGATTTACTATCTGTTGAACCACAAGGACGGTCCTCTGGGCTGGGGCCGGGCCGTCTTGTTGCTGCTGGCCGCTTTTGTCGCGGGCAACTTCAACGAGGCGACATCCTTTGGCGTGCTGGCGGGCTTGTTCCTGTACTATGTTTTCAACCGCAGCAAGGTGGACCGTCGCGTGGTCGTTGCGATGGTGGGCTATCTGCTGGGTGTGGCCGTGATTATAGCCTCGCCGGGTGCATGGTCGCGCATGGCCGAAGAGAGCAATGAGGCCAACTCGGGCTTGATGGGTCTGTTGTCGAGCCACTGGTATATCTTCAACGAGAAGATGTGGCGTTTCTACACCCCGCTGACCGCATGCGCCGCGGGCTTGGCGGTTCTGCTGTGCAAGGGCTTCGGCATGGTGCGCCGTTCGATGTGGACCTACTTGTTCGTGTGCATGGCGCTGTTCATGTTTGCGATGGGTTTTCGTGTAATCAACGAGCGCGCGTTTGCTGCGCTGACGACCGTTGGATTCATCATCACGGCGAGGACGGCCTGCTGGCTGCTGTCGCGCTGGCCCTGGGCCCGCTTGGTGATTGCTGCCGGTGCGTTGGCCATGAGTGCCTATGCCACCGTCCATGCTTACGGTCCTGTAAAAGCCTATAAGGCGTTTGAGGACGGTGTCGTCAGCGACATCGTCAAGGCTCCGCGCGAGGCGGTGCTGCTCGAGCGCCGTTTCGACGGTTACAGCCGTTTTGTCTTCCCCTTGCGTTTCGTCTCGTCCGAGACATTCATGCGCGAGAATGTGTACTGTGATTACTATGATAAAGACAATGTGCAGTTCGTGAGTGACTCGGTCTATGCGCGTTATCATCAGGGGCGCCTGCTCGATGGTGCGGTCGAGGTGCCTGTCAAGACCGACCGTCCCGACATTGTCAAGACCATGCTGACGATTCCCGGCCAGGAGTATTCTGTGGTAACCCTCAATGTGGACACGATGCCTTTCACATCACAGCAGGCCAGTTTTGTCGTGTCCGCCCTGTCCCAGGAGGAGATGGAGTTGCGCCGCAACTACGGCCTGTTCACCGACCGCACGCCTCACGGTTTCTACCCGATGCGCTACCAGAACCGTCTCTTGCTCATTTTCCCGTCAATCAGCGACAGTGTAGAGTGCATCGAATTCCCGATTGACAATCTCGAGCCGCCCACCCAGGTGACTCTCAAACTCAAACAATAATCTGGTCGGCAGATTGTCGGCCCGCACAATTGCCTCAACGGGAAGAATTCTCGTTGTCGTGCATCAGCGTCAACTCGTACTGTTTCCAGTGGTTGCGGCTGATGACCTCGAGAATCATCCCTCCCACCCACAGCAGCATGGCCAGCAGAGCGATGAAGCCGCTCACGATAAGGGTCGGGAAACGGGGCACCAGTCCTGTCTGGAAATACTCTATCAAAACCGGGATGAACAGTACCAACGCGATGACCAGCAGCACCAGTGCGATGATGCTGAAAAAACGCAGCGGGCGATGCTCGCCAAATAGCGC
This sequence comes from uncultured Prevotellaceae bacterium, assembly GCA_900322135.1. GTDB lineage: Bacteria > Bacteroidota > Bacteroidia > Bacteroidales > Muribaculaceae > Sodaliphilus. Next base: position 33,573 of record ONYP01000007.1, on the reverse strand, counting down.
CAGGGCGGTCTTGATGGCCTGGTAGCCGTCGCCAAAAGTGCTCAGTTTAGAGTGGCTGCCCGCAGGCCGGTCCTGGTAATCGACGGGCAGCGAGTCTACCTTGAAACTGTGCTCCAACGCATGAACCGTCATCTCGGTCTCCACTTCAAACCCTTGGGAACGCAGCGGGAAATTCCTCACGAAGCGGCGGCTCAGGGCACGATAGCCAGTGAGGATGTCCTGCACATTGCTGTGGCACATCCAGTTGATGAGGCCGCGCATCAACCGGTTGCCGAAGTTGTGGAAACGGCGCTGGTTTACGGTGAAGTAGGTTGACGAGAGGCGGTCGCCGATGACCATGTCGGCCCCGTCGTTCAGTACTTTGTCACACAGGGCGCGGGCCATGCCGGCAGGATAGGTGGCGTCACCGTCAACCATCAGGTAGCAGTCGGCATCCACGGCCCTGAACAGGGTGCGCAGCATGTTGCCCTTGCCCTGGCGTGGCTCACTCACCACAGTGGCCCCTGCCTGGCGTGCGGCTTGGGCGGTGCCGTCGTGGGAATTGTTGTCGCCCACTACGATGACGGCTTCGGGCAAGGTCTCGGCAAACTCGCGCACCACTTGACCGATGGTGGCTGCCTCGTTGTAACACGGTATGACTACTGCGATTCGGTTCATTAGTTTAGCGTTAAGGGTTTAGCGTTTAGAGGGGAGCTGTGGAGGTGGCGCCAAAAGAGGGCTACGCCGATGGCCAGCACGACAAAGGTGCGCCAGGTGAAGTGCAGGTGGTGCCAGGTGTGTTCCAGCAGGACAAGGGTCCACACGAAACTCGACATCGCTACAAGCAGCATCCAGCTGCAACGCTGCAATGCCTCGCGGGAGCGTTTCAGCAAGAGCGTGACGGCAGTGACCAGGACTGCCGTTGCCGCAAGTGCCGCAAGGGTCATCTTGAGACACCAGCGCATATAGTCCTGCTCGCCGTGTCCCACGGTGCGTTGAGTCACGGCACCCATCGCGTCCTGGAAGGCTGCGTGACCCGTGACGAGCGCTGCCAGTGCCCATTTAGTCGCCCACAGCAGCCCATAGCCTGCCAGCCATGCCAGCGCCAGGATTATCACGGTGCGCCAGGTGTGACGGGGTCGGCGGTAGAGCATGTACACCGTCAGCGGCACTGCCATTGCCACCATGGGTGTGGTGAGCAGGTCCGTAAAGGCTGTGGTAGCGCCAATGGCGAAAAACAGCAACACGGTGTTCTCCCATCGTCTGGTGGCACGGCCCCACCACAGGATGAGCAGTGAGGCAATCAGGGCGATATAGAAGGTGGGTACATAGTTCAGGCAGAGGGGCACACTGGGAATCATCACGGCAGCGATGGGCAGGGTGATGATAAGGGCGTCGGCGGGGTGGACTTGTCGCCATAACGCGATGAGCAGCAACATCAGCAAGACGGCCAGCAACACCGCGTTGATGATGCGGATGCCGTGGACATCGGTCACGCACAGCAAGGGCCGCACGATGACTTGGTTGCCATGCCAGTAGCGGCTGTAGATGACCGTCTGCAACCGGCTGTCGTCTTTTCCCTCAAGCATCTGCTTGGCTCCGTCGATTGGTGAGGAGTCTTTCATGACGAACTTGGCACTCATGGCCGACTGTAGCGGGTGGTCACTGTCGGCCATATAGGCGATGCCCAGGATGACGCAGTCGCTGAAGGTGCCCAGTTTCCACGGCTCCCATGGCCCGGCATGAGCCGTGAACATCTTGCCGTCGGTAGTCACCTCATCGACCGATGTGCTCACATTGTGCTTGATGGCGCTCGTGGGTATAGAGAAAGCCGCTGTCACTGCCCCTGTGAAGACGAGCGTCAGCAGCAGGTAAGTCATCAATATGCGCAACCACAACCTCATTTTAGTCAGGAGTTAGAAATGCTGCCAGCCCATTGCTATCGTAACCAGTAGGTTTTACCGTTCCACACCCATTGCTGGCGAGGCTGGGCATCGTTCACGGGAGCCTCGCCGGACTTGCTGCTGCGGGTGATGGTGAAGCGTCCCAGGGTGACTGCGGCACTGTCGCCGCCTGTCGCCGCCTGATGCTCAAACAGGTCCTCGATGTGCTGGGGAGAGTCGGGCAGGAATGCGGTGATTACTGCGGTGTCGTGCCCTCGTGTGAGGAACTTGGACAAGAGGTCAGGGCCGTTGAGCTGTTCGTTGATGATGAGTTGCTCAAAGGGGTTCTTGAGGTACTGCCTGTACAACGGTGACAATGGTGACTGGTTGTAGGGACGGTCTATCTCAAGCGCCCGGCTCATGTCGATGATGCCGTCTCGTGACGAGCGCGCCTCGCTGAACATCGTCTGCTCCAAATCCCACATCCGGTGACGATAGCCCAGTTGCACCGTGTAGATGGCCACCGTGCAGCATGCTGCAGCGAGTGCAAGCGCGAACTTGGGCCAGCGGCGGGTAATGGTGCGACTGTATAACTGCAGCAGCAGGATGGCCGACAGCAGCGAGATGCAGGTGAGTTGCCAGGGCCCTGTATAGGCGACGAAGATGGCAAACAGCAGGTTCACCACGATGGCCGTGAGGATGACGAGGTTCTCGCGTAGAACATCAGCCACCACCTGCCTGCGTGTCAAGCCCAGGACGAGGACGGCCAGCAGTGTGAGGGCACAGACGGGCACCTTGACCAGGTCGATGAGCACGAACCAGCGGATGCCTTGCCCCAGGATGCCGGCGCGCACGAAGTTGGACGGAGCAAAGATGCAGATTGCTGTTCCGATGGCATAGCACACGACCAGTGCCCAGGCCGGGCGGGACAGTCGCTTGCGGTGGAGGAGTGCGTGAACGATAAGGCCCGCTGCGATGCCGATGGAGAAACTCTCCTGCAGCGATCCCACAATCAATGCCAGCACTGCTGCGGCTGTGACTGCAGCCCATGCACTGCTGCCGGCGCCTTGACGCTGGTAGCGCTCATACAGGAGCAGGATCAGCAGGTTGCCTGCACTGGCCCACAGATAGTTGACCGTTCCCGAGATGGATCCCAGATACATCTTGAGCGCGTTGGGCATCAGCAGCCACAGGACTCCGAAGGCGATGATGAGACTGGCGGCATCGAGCCTTTTTTTGCCGAAGGCCAGCAGCACAAAGCAGGTAATCATGAGTGCCCACATCAGCGTGTTGGCCACCGCGATAAAGATGTCGCCCTTGGTGGCGCTGAACCACTGCACCACGGTGTGTACCAGGAAACGGCCGTTGTAGTTCTGATAGGCGTTGACCTGGGATTGCAGGGCATCGCCCAGCGAGTTCACGGGTCGATCATGGACGATGATGCGGGTACCGTCGGGCAAGTCCACCAGTTCCATGATGGTGCTGAAACCGTAGTCGTCGATATCGCGCGTGAACCATTGGTCCTGCACGAAGTACAAGACCGATGCAATGATGACAAATGCGGCCAAAAGCCATTTCCTGGAATTCATGGGCAACTCTGATTAGTTGGTGCAAAGATAGTGCAAGCCGAGTGGAGAACAAAACAAAACGGAGTTTTTGTTTTTTATCCCGAGGTGCCGCCTATCTTCGCCGCAGGCAACGCTAGTGCAAGCCGAGCGGAGAACAAAACGAAAACGAAACGGGCGGAACGAACGAATTGGAAGACAAGAAAGACAAGAAAGACAACAATGATGATGGCATCCGCGCAATTGGTGGATGAAAGACAACTTTTACAACTGGGACAACTTTTTATATGAATTTGTCCTTGTTGTCTTTCTTGTCTTTTAAAAACCTTAGCGGCTTAGCGTGAGAGTTTTCCGGTGGGTGGGGGCGGCCACGCCAAGGCGAGGCCCTACATGCGGATGCGGGGGTGCGGATGCTTGGGATGGTGGGCGTGTGCCACTTTTTGGCAAAATTGTTGCCCTAAGTGTTGATTCTTTTCTTTAAAGTGTCTAATTTTGCGCTATAAAAATCAAAAATCGAAATTCAACTCAATTATAAAGATATGATGAAGCGCATAAAAGGATTTTCGTTATTGTTGCTGACTTGGCTCCTGCTCTCGTCGATGACAATGAAGGCCTGTGACAGCAAAATCAGTTCGCAATCTACTGATAAGGCCGAAACTGAACAACAGGCTGCCACCGCTGCGCCCAGCGGCGAGGTAGTGCTGGGTGCGGCCCGCACAAGTGAATATGTGCCGTTGTTGAAGGGCAAGCGCGTGGCGCTGCTGAGCAACCAGACGGGCATGGTGGGCGACAAGCACACGCTGGACCTGATGCTGGAGAACGGCGTGGATGTGGTCACCATCTTCTCGCCCGAGCATGGTTTCCGTGGCACTGCCGATGCCGGTGAACATGTGTCGAGCAGTGTTGACGAGAAGACCGGTATCCCCATCGCGTCGCTCTATGACGGCAAGACGCCCATGCCCAGCCGTGAGGTGATGGACGGCATCGATATCATCGTCACCGACATCCAGGATGTGGGTCTGCGTTTCTACACCTACTATGTGACGATGATTAACCTCATGGATGCTGCGGTAACCTATGACAAGCAATTCATGGTGCTGGACCGCCCCAACCCTAACGGCATGTATGTCGATGGCCCCATCCTGGACATGACGCTCAAGTCGGGCGTGGGTCGTCTGCCCATTCCCACGGTGCATGGCATGACGCTGGGCGAACTGGCGCAGATGGCTAACGGTGAGGGTTGGCTGAAGGACGGCCGCAAGTGTGACCTCACGGTGATTCCCTGTGAGAACTACACCCACCAGACGCGCTACCAGTTGCCTATCGCTCCGAGTCCCAACCTGCCCAACATGCTTGCCATCTACCTGTATCCGTCGATGTGCTACTTCGAGGGCACCACGGTGAGCCTGGGGCGCGGCACCGACTGGCCGTTCCAGGTGTATGGTCACCCCGACATGACGGGCTATGACTTTGAGTTCACCCCGACGAGCCGCTTCGGCGCCAAGACGCCGCCGCAGATGGACAAGTTGTGCCACGGCGTGGACCTGCACAACCTGGATGCCGAGGAGATCATCGCCAAGGGCATCAACCTGGAGTATGTCATCGACGCCTACCGCAACCTCACCGAGGGCGGCCACCAGTTCTACCTGAAGAGCAATTTCTTTGACCTGCTGATGGGAACCACAAGGGTGCGCCAACTCATTGCCGAGGGCAAGAGCGCCGATGAAATCAAGGCCACCTGGAAGGACGATGTCGCCCTGTTCAAGGCCCAGCGCAAGCCCTACCTCCTCTATCCCGAATAACTCGAAAGATGCTCTAGATGTTCTAGATGCTCTAGAGTTCTAGAAAAACTATTAACTGTTCACTGTTAACTATTCACTAAAAAAATAATGACTCCCTGGATTGTACTTGCCACCATCGTTGGCTACTTCGTTCTGTTGTTTATCATCTCGTGGGCAGCGTCGCGCAAGAGCGACACCGCCACCGCACTGAGCGGTGGCCGTCAGGCCCCGTGGTTCATCGTCGCCATCGCCATGCTGGGCGCGCCCATCTCGGGCGTGACCTTCATCTCGGTCCCCGGCATGGTCGTCACCAAGGGCTTCAGTTACCTGCAGATGGCGCTTGGTTTCATCGTGGGCTACTTTGTCATCGCCTATGTGCTCATCCCGTTGTTCTATAAGCGCAACCTGGTGTCGATTTACGGCTACCTGGAGCAGCGTTTTGGCGCCAGCACCCACAAGAGCGGCGCGTGGTTCTTCTTCATCAGCAAGATGTTGGGTGCCGCGGTGCGTTTCTATGTGGTGTGTGTGACCTTGCAGTTGCTGGTGTTCTCGCCGCTGCACATCCCCTTTGTCATCAACGTCATCGTCACCATCGCCCTCATTTTCCTCTACACCTTGCAGGGTGGTGTCAAGACCGTCATCTGGACCGACACGTTGAAGAGCTTCTGCCTCATCCTGTCGGTGGTGCTGAGCATATATTTCATTGCAAAGGGGCTGGGCTATGACTTGGGCGGTTTGTGTAGAGCTGTCGCAGTAGATGAAACTTCACAAGTATTCTTTTTTGACGATTTCAAGGATGGCAAATATTTTTGGAAACAGTTCATTGCAGGCATCTTCATGGTCATTGCAACAACAGGTCTTGACCAGGATCTGATGCAGCGCAGTCTCGCCTGCAAGAACGCCAACGAGTCTGCCAAGAATCTTATTGTTAGTGTTTTCCTTCAAGTGATTGTCATTGCCCTGTTTTTGGTATTGGGAACCTTACTCACCGTGTATGCCGATGCTCATGGTATCAATATCCATGAAGAGGGATATAAGACCGATGAATTGTTTGGCACGGTAGCCTTCAGCGAAGGTATGCCCGTGTTGTTGGGTGTGGTATTTATCATTGGACTGATTGCTGCCGCTTACTCTGCCGCCGGCTCAGCATTGACGTCGCTCACCACCTCGTTCACCGTCGACATCCTGGAGGCCGACAAGAAGCAGGACGACAAAGCCCTGGGACGCACCCGCCGCATGGTACACATCGCGATGGCTGCCGGCATGGGCCTGGTCATCCTGATATTCTATGCCATCAGCAACAGCGACGCCATCAGCGCGGTTTACACCCTTGCCAGTTACACCTACGGTCCCATCCTGGGCCTGTTCGCCTTCGGCATGATGTGCAAGAAGCCCGTGCGCGATGCGCTGGTTCCCATCGTCTGCATCGCGGCACCCATCCTCAGTTGGTGCATCCAGTGGTGGCTCGACAAGCAGTTCGAGTACACACTCGGCTTTGAGTTGCTGCTGCTGAATGCCGTCTTGACCATGATTGGCCTGGCCCTGCTCATCAAGGGCAAAAAAAATAACTCCTAACTTCTAACTCCTAACTCCTAACCGAACACCCATGGCACGCAACCTGATTAACCGCTATGTGTGGCTGGTGGACACCATCAACCGCTATGGCCGCATCACCCTCAAGGAATTGGGCAATGCCTGGCTGCGCAGCGACATCAGTGAGGGCAAGCCCTTGGCTAGACGCACCTTTTTCCATTACCGTGACGGGGTGGAGGAGATGTTCGATATCAACATCCAGTGCGACAAGGCGACATTTGAGTACTACATCGACGACTCGGGGAGCGAGAGCAATGCGCGTCTGCGTTCATGGCTCGTGGACTCGGTGTCGATGAGCGGCATGCTGAGCAATGCCCATGACATCAGCGGGCGCATTATGCTTGAGAATGTGCCCTCGGCTCGTGAGCACCTGCCCGTCATCATCGATGCGATGAAGCAGAATCACCGCATCGGTTTCTCCTACAAGAGTTATACCCGCTCCCGGCCCACCGACGGCATCGTGCTGGAACCCTACTTCGTCAAGATTTTCAAGCAGCTGTGGTATGTCATCGGCCTTAATGTCAAGCAGGGGCAGGTCAAGACCTACGCCCTGGACCGCATGAGCAGTCTGAACCTCCTGCAGGAGAGTTTTACCATGCCTGAGGATATCAACCCGTCGGAGTTCTTCAAGGATTGCTTTGGCATCATCACCAACCGCAACAGTGCCAAGCGCATCGTCCTGCGTGCCGAGCCCACCCAGGCCAAGTACTTGAGAGCCTTGCCGTTGCACAGTTCGCAGCAGGAGGAGGTGCACGACGACTACTCGCTGTTCTCCTACACGATGCGCATCACCTATGACCTCAAGGAGGAAATCATGTCCCACGGTGCCAGCATCGAGGTCGTGGAACCCATAGAACTGAAAACCCTCATCCGCACCGAACTGGAAGCGGCATTAAAGAACTATCAATAAACGCGAAACCCGATGAAACGACAACTGCTGATATTACTTGCCCTGCTGCCGCTGCTGCTGGCGGCGCAGACGGGTGACCTGCCCCGCACTGCCCCCGCTGCCGATGGCATCAGCACCCAGGCGGTCATCAACATGATGGACTCGCTGATGGCGCTGCCCGATTGTGAAATACACCATGTGATGGTCTTGCGGCACGGCCATGTGGTGGCCGAACTGCATCCCGCACCCTTCCGTGCCGAGGATGCCCACACGCTCTACTCGGCGAGCAAGACCTTTACCTCGCTGGCGGTGGGTTGTGTCATCGACGACAACCTGCTGCGTCTCGACGATCGTGTGGTGATCTTCTTCCCCGACAAGCGGCCCGGCATCGTCAGCGACAACCTGGCAGCGATGACCGTTCGCGACCTGCTGATGATGGCTGCCGGCATCAAGCCCGACTGGACCATGCGTGACCTGGAAGACACCGACTGGATTAAGGTGTGGCTGGCCAAGTCGTGTGACGAAACACCGGGTTCACATTTCCAGTATGACTCGATGTGTACCTTCATGCTCAGCGCCATTGTGCAGCGCGTGACGGGACGCACTCTGCTCGACTACCTGAACCAGAAACTGTTCGGCCCCATGCACATTACCCAGGCCGATTGGGAAATGAGTCCCGACGGTATCAACACGGGCGGTTGGGGACTGCGTGTCCAGGCCGAGACGATGGCCAAACTGGGCCTGCTGCTCATGAACAAGGGAAGGTGGTACGGTCAGCAACTCGTGAGTGCCGACTACATTGAGGAGGCCTGCTCACCGCTCATCTACTATAAGGACAGGAAAGAGACCGATGCGCCCACCGACGGCAATCAGGGCTACGGCTACCAGATTTGGCAATGTAAGTGGCCCGGAGCCATTCGCGCCGACGGTGCCTTCGGCCAATACACCGTTGTCGTTCCACAGGAGGAACTTGTGGTGGTCATCCTGGGTATGATTCCCAACGGCCATCCCGAACTGGCCTGCATTTGGAACCAGTTGATGCCGGGTATCAAGAGTGACAAACCCTTGCAGCCCGAAAAGAAACTCCAGTCGCGCCTCAATCAATTGTGCGCCACCGCATCGCTGCCCCTCCCCAAGGGAAGACCACAGACCCAAAAGGGAACGCAGATTGTCGGCATGGTCATGCAGTTGGATGCCAACCAGCATGGCTATAGGGACCTGACCATCACCTATGACGGCTCATTGATGATTACCTATAACGACGGTACTAAAGACCTCTTGAGCAGTGGCTACGGCCAGTGGCGCTACACTGAGATGAGGGGCTTCCCGCCTTATTCCATCAATGCCGTGAACCGTATGCGCGACCTCAGGCATGACTTTGTGGCCGCGTCGGCCTACGCTTGGACCTCGTCCACCACGCTCGAGGTGCGGGTCCACTATGTCAACTGGATCAGCGGCACGACCTTCACCTTCGACTTCGAGAATAACGAGGTGACCATCTGCGACAATTTCCCCAGTTCCAAACCCGAGACCGTACATTTCGTTGGCGTTAGAGGAGCTTAGATGATGAGATACTGTTTATTGACTGTCGGCTTGCTGTTGAGTGTCTGCCTGATGACCATGGCTCAGGTGGGCGAACTGCCGCGTAGCACTCCCGAGGCTGAGGGCATGAACAGCGGCTTAGTCAATTCGTTTATCAATCACCTGACCGGTTTGCCCGAGGTGGATGTGCATCATTTCATGATGCTGCGTCATGGCAAGGTCATCGCTGACTGGCATGCCGCTCCCTATCAGGCCGACCAGCTCCACACGCTCTACAGCGCCAGCAAGACGGTAACGGCGATGGCTGTGGGACTGGCTGTGGACGACGGTCTGCTCACAGTCGACGACAAGGTGTCCAAGCACCTGCGCGACAAGATGCCAGCTACCTTGCCGCCTGCCCTCGACAGCCTCACCGTGCGCAATCTGCTGATGATGGCGGCTGGCCGTGAGCCCGACCTGACCATCCCCGAGGGCGATGCCGACTGGCTCACCGCATGGTTTGCCGGCGACTTCAGCGGAGTGGGGCAGCGTTTCATCTATGACTCGATGTGTACCCATGCCCTGGCGATGATTGTCACAAGGGTGACCGGCAGGCCGATGTTGGAGTATGTGCGGGAGCGCATCTTCACGCCGCTCCACATCACCCAGGCCGACTGGGAACTCGCCCCCGACAGTGTCGAGGCGGCGGGATGGGGACTGCGCCTGCACACCGAGAGCGAAGCCAAACTCGGTCAGCTCATGTTGCAGCAGGGCCAGTGGAATGGCCGTCAACTGATTAGTGACCAGTGGATTCACGACATGACGCAGCGCCTCATCACCACGCGCGAGGAGTCCTCCCAGGAGTTGTCGTGGGGCGAAAGCATCGCTCGCTTCTTCCGCTCTATCTGGCACACCATCCGCTCGTGGTTCACGGGCTACAATGTCGATGACTATTACTTGGGCTACGGCTACCAGACCAAGGCCATCCAGCATCCGCGTGCCGAGTGCTATTTTGCGGCGGGTTACGGCGGCCAACTCATCTATGTTGTCCCATCGCTGGACCTGGTGGTCGTCATCAACGGCCGTGCATCCAACTATGGTGATGAACTTAATGCACTCTATTACAAGCTGGTGGAACCGATGATTGAAGAAGAATGGAATAGCGAGGCATCACTTGTCGCCGCAACGATACAGCCGCCGCAAGGCGAGGCCACACACCCGATGGAGCCTCAACTGTTGGGTCGCACGATTACCCTGGATGAGAATCTGTTGGGCATTACCACGATTGAGGTGGCCCCCGATGGCAATGATCGCGTCTTCACGATGACCGACAAGCGCGGACCGCTGCGGGCTGTCGCTGCCTGTGGCCAGTGGCGCATCACCACGGGCGATGACAGGCCCATATACATCATGGAGTGCCGTGACCAGCTCGTGGGCACACGGCACCCGTTCACGAGTGCTGCGGCCTATGCCTGGCAGGGCGACACCCTTGTCCTGCGCCTCGACTGGCTTGACGGTGGTGACAACCGCCGCCTGCGAATGCTTTTTGACAGTGGACAGGTAACCGTGTTTGCCAACGACAATTTCGACCCTCTGTTGACCGACACCATCCACGGCGAGTTAGGAGTGAGGAATTAGGAGTTAGGAGTGAGGAGTTAGGAGTGACTATCTAGATGCTCTAGATCCTCTAGAAAATCTAGAAACTTGGGACTGAAAATCAAAAATGCGAGAGATAACCGACATAGCAGATGTGAAGCGGCGCTACCTGGGCCACTTGACGCTTGAAAAGGGCATGAGCCGCAACACGGCTCAGGCCTATAGCGACGATGTGGACAAACTCACAAGTTATCTGGCCGATGCAGGTGTGGCAGTAGACCATGCCACGACCGATGACTTGGAGCGCTTTGTCTGCACGCTGCAGGATGTGGGCATCCAGCCTCGTTCCCAGGCACGCATCATCAGCGGCGTGAGAGGCTTTTACAAGTTCCTGCGCATCGAGGGGTATATGGACAGTGACCCTACCGAACTGCTGCCCACGCCCAAAATCGGGCGGCATCTGCCCGAGGTGCTTACCATTGCCGAGATTGACGCGATGATAGCCGCCATCGACATGTCCAAGGCCGAGGGGCAGCGCAACCGTGCCATCATCGAGACGCTCTACGGCTGCGGGCTGCGTGTGAGTGAACTGGTGACGCTCAAACTCTCACAACTTTTCATCGAGGAGCGCTACATCATTGTCCAGGGCAAGGGCAACAAGCAGCGCCTGGTGCCCATCTCGGCTGTCGCTATCGAGCAAATCACGCTTTATCTGGAGCAGACGCGCAGCCGTCAGGTCGCCCAGCGGGGCAGTGAGGATATCCTGTTCCTGAACCGTCGCGGTGCCATGCTCACGCGCCAGATGATTTTCCACATCATTAAGCAGCTGTGCGAGCTCGCCGGCATCCGCAAGGTCATCAGCCCGCACACCTTGCGCCACAGCTTTGCCACCCACCTGCTCGAGGGTGGTGCCAACCTGCGGGCCATTCAGCAGATGCTGGGTCATGAGAGCATCACAACCACCGAGGTCTATGTCCACATCGACCGCTCGCGCCTGCACGACGAGATTCTGGCCCACCATCCCCGCAACACAATGACTCATTCTGCAACACAATCAATATCTAAAGACTGAAAATGATGAAACGATTTTTTTTGCTTGCTTTGACCTTGATGGTCTTGTCGGGAACCGCACATGCCTGGGTCTGGTGGAATTACCCGCCTGACAACCAGGATGTACAAATCACTTCGACCAACCTGCCTATAGTGTGGCTTGAGGTGGATGGACAGGATATCGACCGCTATGAGCGTATCACCGCGCGCATGAAAATCATCCATAACGGTGATGGACAGCTCAATTATGCCGACACGGTGGCCCACCCTGGTCAGAACATCGACTACGAGGGCTATGTGGCCTTGCGTTACCGTGGCAGTTCGTCCTATAGCATGAGTCCCAAGAAGCCCTATTCGTTCCGTCCGCTGGACAAACCGCTCGAGGAGGGTGGCGAGAAAAAAAAGGTCAATATCCTGGGCATGGGCAAGGACAACGACTGGGCCCTGCTGGCCCCTTATGCCGACAAGAGCTTGATGCGCGACCTGTTGGCATTTGAGGTGTCCCGCCCGTGGATGGAATACACACCCCAAGGTCGTTTCTGCGAACTTTACCTCGACGGCATCTATTATGGTGTGTTTGTCCTCACCGAGGTTGTTTCCAAGGGCAAGCACCGCTTGGACCTGCCCGATCCCGGCATCGAAGGGGATGAACTTACTGGAGGTTACATCATGGAGGTGAATCGTACCGAGGGCGAGATAACCCACACCTCGAGGATTCGCCCTGTCTCTCCGACGGGTGTATCATATCCCAACCAGTTTGTCCATTTCCAGTATAAGTGGCCCGATTATGAGGATATGACGCAGGAGCAGATTCTTTATATCAGAGCCCGCATTGACTTGATGGAAAGTACATTGTGGAACTACAGGCCGACAGGCACCTCCAACTATCAGGAGTACCTCGATGTGGAGAACTTCATCGACTACCAGATTGCACAGGAGTTTGGCCACAATGTGGATGCCTACCGCCTGAGCGGCAAGTTCTTCAAGCGCCGCGACAGCGAGGACCCGCGTTTCAAGATGGTATTGTGGGACATGAACTTGGCTTACGGCAACGCCGACTACTATGACGGTTGGCGCACCGATACCTGGATATACCAGAACAACGATGTCTTGAATGCTGCAGGCGACCCGCAGCTGATTCCTTTCTGGTGGTACAAACTCAACACCGACCCTACTTATGTCGCCGCCCTCAAGGCGCGCTGGGCACAGTACCGCCGCAGCAACCTGCGTCAGGACCGCATCATGGCTACCGTCGATTCGCTGGCTTCGGTCCTCTCTTCCCATAGTGCCGTGCGCCGCAACTACCAGGCATGGCCCCGATGGGGACAGTATGTGTGGCCCAACTATCATGTCTCCCAGAGCTTTGCCGAAGAGGTGGCGTGGCTCAAGCAGTGGATTCTTCAGCGCATCGCATGGATGGATGAGCAATTGGGATTTGACCCCAACGCCCTCGTGCTGGGTGATGTGAACGGTGACGGTGAGGTGGACATCAGCGATGTGACAGCACTGATTGACTATGTGCTGACTGGCTCGGCCGCGGACATCGACCTTGAAGCCGCCGACTGCAACCATGATACTGCGGTAGACATCAGCGATGTCACAGCCCTTATCGGTTTCATCCTTAACGGCTCTTGGCCCTGATTAACAGGGAAAGAGTGAAATAAAGTGATGCTGAATGCCAGTTTGCACAATTTTTTATATTTTTGCGGTCTCAAATAAACTGATGACCAGCAGATAAAGATGAAACGGCTCCTTTGGCTCATATTGTTGACTGTAGTACTGGTGCAGGGCTTTGCGTTCGGTATGCAGGCCGCTGTTAACTATCCGCCCGATAACACGACCGTGGTCATCGACTCGACCAATCTGCCCATCGTGTGGATCGAGGTGGGAGGGGACTCCATCATGCGCAAGACCCGCATCGGTGCCCGCATGAAGGTCATTCACAATGGCGATGGCAGGCTCAACTATGGCGATACCGTGGCCCATCCCGGGCAGCGCATCGACTACGAGGGATATATTGCCCTGCGCTACCGCGGTAATTCCTCCTTTAACCTCAGCCCCAAGAAGCCCTACTCGTTCCGCACGCTTGAGCAGCCGTTCGAGGTGAGTGAGAACAAAAAGAAGGTGTCTATCCTGGGCATGGCCAAGGACAACAATTGGGCCTTGATAGCACCCTATGCCGACAAGAGCATGATACGCGACCTGCTGGCCTTTGAAATAGCGCGTCCCTGGATGGAGTATACACCCCAGGGGCGCCTGTGTGAGCTCTACCTGGACGGCACTTACTATGGCGTGTATGTGCTCTGCGAGGTCGTTTCTAAGGGTAAGCACCGCCTGAATCTTGATGACCCCGGCGAAGAGGGCGATGCGCTCACCGGCGGTTATCTCATGGAGGTGGACATCAATGACGACATCACCTATGTCTCCAAGTTCCATCCCGTCAGCACCAATGGCTACCCCTATAACGACCGTTACATCCAGTTCCAGTACAAAGAGCCTGATTACGATGAGATGACACCTGCCCAGGTCGCTTACATCAAGCAGGCCATCGACGAGATGGAATCGGCTTTTGCCGCTTCCACTTTCCGTGACCCCATCATCGGCTACCGCAAGTATATCGATGTCACCTCGTTTATCGATTACCAGTTGGTTAATGAGCTGGGACACAATGTGGATGCCTATCGCCTGAGTGCCAAGTTCTACAAGCGCCGCGACAGCGAGGACCCGCGTTTCAAGATGGCTATCTGGGACATGAACCTGGCATTCGGTAACGCGCGCCACAACTATGGATACTCTACCAGCAACTGGGTTTACAACAACAATCCGGTATTGTACCAGAACGGGGACTACATGATACCTTTCTGGTGGTACAAGCTGAGCATTGATGCGGCCTATATCATTGAACGCAACGCGCGGTGGGTACAGTACCGCGAGGGCAATGTGCGCTCCGACCGCCTGATGGCAACCATTGACTCGCTGGCCAATGAACTCACCTGCTGCGGTGCCGAGGCGCGCAACTCTCAGGCCTGGCCCAGGTGGGGCGTGTGGGTATGGCCCAACCAGTATGTGTCGACCGATTTTGCCGATGAGATTGCCTATATCAAGAATTGGCTCACCGAGCGTGTGGAATGGATGGACAAGAAGATGGGCTATACGCCGCCTGATCCTCCTCAACCCAAGCCTATCAAGGGGGATGTCAACGGTGACCGTCAAGTAACGATTGCCGATGTCAACTTGCTTGTGGATATTCTTCTTGGGCAAAAGGTCGACAAGGAGACTATGGCCCGTGCCGATGTCAACGGGGACAATGAGGTTACCGTCGCCGATTTCTCGGCCATCATCGATATAATCATTGGTGCATCGGCCTGAATGCTGTAGTGGAACTTCCCATTCCTCGATACAATGCAACACCCCAAGTTTATCATAACTAGTGGCGGTTACCTGCGTTTGGGCATGGTGACCCTGCACCGCGACCTGCTCATGCCCCATGAGGATTGCTTGGGTGGCGGTTTCTATGAGTTTGACTATGCGGGCGGCATCCTGGTACTCTCGGGCAAGTCGTTTGACTACGGCACCCCACGGTGGGGCAAAGTGTCGGTCCTTAAAGTCCCCGAGCCCTACCGCGGCATGCCCATCGTCTACCGCGACTCCTGGGGCAGCCAACTCGATGTGACCCACCAATTCACGATTGAATATTATTAAGCATTGCTCCACAATGCACCTCAAAGCAGAGACGCAAGCTTGTTTGTGTCTCTGCAATTCGTTATGTGACTTGGGTTTTGGCTGCCATCTGCTGTATCGTTGCCAAATGAATAGTTATTATGGCAAATAAATCAAAAAAATGGGTTTTTGTTTTGCCCTCCGCTCAGTTTGCACTATCTTTGTCCTAATAGCGAACGAGATAAGGCCTATGAAGGACTATGACGGATTTTTGAGAGAGATACGGTCGGCGTTGCCTGCCGATCGGGTTTATACCGATGAGTTGCGGACTCTGGCATGGGGTACCGATGCCAGTTTTTACCGCTTGACGCCACGCGTGGTCATCCGCGCCAAGGATGAGGCAGAAGTGTCGATGATTGTCACGACGGCGAGCAGATTAGGGTTACCGTTCACCTTTCGCGCTGCTGGAACATCATTGTCGGGCCAGAGCGTGAGCGACAGCATCCTCATCGTCGCGGGCAAGAACTGGGAGGATTACACCGTGGCCCCCGACGGCGACAGCGTCACCTTGCAGCCCGGCATCGTGGGTGCCAGGGTGAACCAAATCCTGAAACCCCTGGGGCGTGTGTTCCCGCCTGACCCCGCAAGCATCGGCTCGGCCATGGTGGGCGGCATCGTTGCCAACAATGCCTCGGGCATGAACTGCGGCACCCATGCCAACAGCGACCGCATGCTGCTCTCGGCGCGCCTGGTGCTGCCCGACGGCACTGTGCTCGACACGGGCGACGAGGAGAGCCGCGAGTCCTTCAGCAAGAGCCATCCCGATTTCATCAAGCTCATCGAGGCCCTGCGTGACCGCATCCGTGAAAATAAGCCGCTGGCCGACCGCATCCGCAAGAAATACAGCATCAAGAATGTCACGGGCTTGAACCTGCGGCCGTTTATCGCCTACGACAACCCGTTTGATATCATCGCCCACTGCGTGGTGGGCAGCGAGGGCACACTGGCGTTCATCAGCCAGGTGACCATGCGCACGCTGCACGACTACCCCTGCAAGGCCTCGGCGATGCTCTACTTCTTCACGATGCGCGAGAGTTGTGAGGCGGTGGTGGCACTCAAGCAACTCAAGTCCAGCGACGAGGACATCGCCATGAGCGAGGAGAACCTCATGGTCAAGAGTGCCGAGATGCTCGACTACCTGTCGTTGGCGTCGGTTGATGACCCCGTCTATCTGCAATACAAGCGCGATGTGGATGCCGGCCGCATCCCCGGCGTGCAACCCGGTGACTACCATAATCTCACCGCCATCCTCACCGAGACCAAGGCCATGACCCCAGGCGACCTGCAGCACCGCATCGAGACTATCACCCGGTGCCTGTCGCAGTTCAAGACCTATATACCCGTAGCGTTTACTGCCGACCCCGCCGTCTATGGCCAGTACTGGGCCATCCGCTCGGGAATCTTTCCTAGCGTGGGCGGCGCGCGGCCCGTGGGCACCTCGTGCCTGATCGAGGATGTCGCCTTTGCCGTCGAGGATTTGCCCGAGGCAACTGTCAAGTTGCAACGCCTCATTGCTGACCATGGCTATCGCGACGCCTGTATCTACGGCCACGCCTTCGAGGGCAACTACCACTTCATCATCAACCAGCTCTTCAGCGACGAGAGCGAGGTGCAGCGTTATGCCGCTATGATGCGCGATGTGGCGCGCCTCGTGGTTGAGGAGTATGACGGTTCGTTGAAGGCCGAGCACGGCACGGGCCGCAACATGGCGCCATTTGTCAAGTATGAGTGGGGCGAGGAGGCCTTTGCCGCCATGCGCGAGTTGAAGGAGATTTTCGACCCTCACTACCTGCTCAACCCCGGTGTCATCTTCAACGACGACCCCGAGTGCTTCATCAAGCACTTCAAGCCTCTGCCCGAACTCAAGATGCGCGGACTGGATATTCCTGCAGCGGCTGCTCAAGACGACCGCCACGACAGCGCGCGTGAAACGGTGCAGGGCGTCCTCAAGGCCAACAAGTGTATCGAGTGCGGCTTCTGCGAGGTGAATTGCGTGACCTGCGGACTGACCCTCTCGTCGCGCCAGCGCATCGTCATCCAGCGCGAAATCTCCCACTTGCGCGAGACGGGAAGCGACCCCAAGCGACTGGCAACCCTCGTCAAGCAATACCGCTATCAGGGCAACCAGACCTGCGCCGGCGACGGCTTGTGTGCTACCTCGTGCCCGATGAAAATCAATGTCGCCGACCTGACCCATCTCGTGCGACAGGAGGCCCTGCCGCAGGGCAGCTTGGGTTACAAGGCGGGCGACTTTGCTGCTCGTCACTTTGCAGGCGTCAAGCGCGGCTTGCGCTTCACCCTTGATGTGGCCCGTCTGGGACACATCGCCCTGGGTACCAATGCCATGCAGGGTGTCGCCGGCATCATGCACAAGGCAGGACTGCCCCTGTGGACACCTGCCATGCCGGGCATAACCCGCCAGCCGCAGGCCGGCAGGGTGTTCTCGCGCTCAGCGTCACAGGCGGGGCGCAAATCTGCTGACCTCAAGGTGGTCTATTTCCCCTCGTGCATCAACCAGACGATGGGCTTGTCCAAGGGCTCGCCCGTGAAGTATACTTTGGTTGATGAGATGGTGATGCTGTGTGCCAAGGCAGGTTATCAGGTCATCTTCCCCGAGGGATTGGAAAAGATGTGCTGCGGCACCATCTGGGAGTCCAAGGGTATGCTCGACATCGCCGACCGCAAGACCGCCGAACTCGACGAGGCCCTGTGGCAGGCCAGCGAACAGGGCAAGTACCCCGTCGTGTGTGACCAGAGCCCATGCCTGCACCGCATGCGCAAGTGCATCAAGCGCATGAAACTGTACGAGCCTGTAGAATTCATCTGGGAATTCTTGCGCGAACGGCTGCGGTTCACGCCCATCGACCGCCGCATCGCCCTGCACTTCACCTGCTCGACGCGTGAAATGGGTCTCGTGGACACCATGACCGCCCTTGCGCGCCTGTGCAGCAACCATGTCTTTCTGCCCGAGGGCGTGGGATGCTGCGGCTTTGCAGGCGACCGCGGCTGGACCCATCCCGAGGTCAACCGCTGGGCCTTGCGCAAACTGCGTCGCCAGCTCAAGGAACACCACGTCGAGATGGGCTACAGCAACAGCCGCACCTGTGAGGTGGGACTGGAAAACAACGGCGGCATCCCCTACCAGAGCATCGTCTACCTGGTCAACGAGGTTACCCGTCCGCTAGACATGAAACGATAATAACGACAGATATTGTTTAAACGCTAATATCTCACCACAAATGAAGAAATATACACATGCTTGGTTAGCCATGATGGCTATGAAAAGACTTGATTTGGGTCCTATCCCCGATGTCGAGGATTCTCAAGAGGTGGCAAAGTATGCCCGCACCCTCGTGCGATGGTTCAAGAATTATCGTGACTTTGTTGTACAAGGCGCTTGGTACCCCGACGAGGTATTCAGTGACATGGGCAAAAGCCATGGACTGAAATACACCCCCTTTGAGGCGGGCGAGAAGCCCAAGTTCATGTCTCTTCCCGAAACGATGGAAGTGTACCGGCTGATGAAAGCCGAGTCCCCGATTGTCAAGAAAAAGGAACCTTTCATTTTCTCCAAGGGAAACCTTCAGGACCGCTGCGACGCTATGGCACACACCATCGTCGATAATTTCAAGATACAGTATCGTGAGGAGAAGGGCAATCCCATCAGTCCCTCATCGACCCACATGGCCATGCGTTTCTACATCATGAGCCATTACCTGGCCGACGGTCACATGCCGCTGCACTGCGATGCGCGCTCCCTGAGCACCATCCATGCGGCTATCGAGAAGAGTTGGGAGGACCAGGTCAAGAAATCCTATCGCATCGACATGCGCAACAACCGGTTCTACTATGACCCTGACGGGTTCCCCCTGGCGACCGACAAGATGACCGCCCTCATCGGTGAAGTCGAGCAGAAGATTATTTCGCGCCCCTTCATCTACAATTGGGGCAGCAGTAAATACAGTACCCGTGACTACATTACGGCTGTGGCTCAATATTCCTATATGTTGGCACGGCAGATGGTGCCCACTACTGTGGGGAATGCCAGTTGGGGAAAATATAAGGAGACCGAGGCTTTTCAGCGTTTTGACGAGTATAGTTCCATGCTGCTTGCTGATGCCGTTGACTCCATCGCCAGGGCATGGCTTCATGTGTGGATCCGTTACCGCGAATGGGGACCGGATAAACCTAAAAACACCCCCGACAACTACTCGTGACGACGCTGACGGGAGACGGTGCCCGGTCAATAAAAAACTGAAGGGCTGCGCTCTGGCGCGGCCCTTCGTTCATGTCTTTTAGCTCAGGAGTCTTCTTTTCTGGTCGTCAAATTCCTCCTGGGTGAGCGCTCCTGCATCCAGCAGGGCTTTCAGCTCTTTCAGCTTCTCGGTCACCGAGGCTGTGTCATTGTTGCCTTGCGGCAGCGCCTGCTGTGGCTGCTGTTGATAGGCCTGCTGTTGGTAAGCCTGCTGCTGGTAGGGCTGCTGGTAGGGTTGCTGATAGGGCTGCTGGTAAGGCTGCTGGTAGGGTTGTTGATACATCGGCTGCTGGTAGGGCTGCTGATACATCGGCTGCCGGTAAGCGGGATTAACATAGGATGGGTTATATTTCCTGTTAAATGCATCCTCGCTCATGGTGGCAATTATAATGATGTCGATGAGCGCCAGTATGCCGGTGATGAACAATGGGATGAATAAAGTGAAAAAGCCAAAAATTGTACCTAAGACGCCTCCCACGATAAGATACAATACCCCTCTACCGCTGTTGCCAAGGTAGAATTGGTGAATTCCCCAACCACCCAAGAAGAATGCCAAGAGAATGGCTACAATCTTAGTTTTCATATTCTTTATTGTTTAGCAGCACTCACGATTGGTAGATGTTTTAAGTTGCTTGTTGGCGCTGTATGTCGCCTTGGAGTATCCTGTTGGAATAAGCATGTGTTCCCTTGTGCTGCAATAGAAGAAAACGCATGAATTACCAGATAACTCCGCAAAGATAATATATTTATTTAAAACTCGTGCACATTTAAGAAAAAAAACTGGTCCTTTGTCCTTGGGTTTTTAGCCCTTGGCTTCGGGTCACTTGAGCATCTCTTGCACGGCACGCTCGAGTTGGCGGTCATGGCCCGTGATGTAGTCTTCAGGGGTGTTATAGACCTCGACATCGGGCAGCAGCGGGGTGTTCTCGCAGTAATTGCCGCGCATGTCCACGCAACCCACTTGCGGTATGCCGAAGATCATCGAGCGGTCGATGAGTGTTTCCCACCACACCGCGGTCATCGTGCCCGGGACGGGAGTGCCGATGAGTTTGCCGATGCCTAATTCCTTATAGACAAACGGGAAGCCGTGGCCGTTGCTGTAGTCGTCCTCACACATGAGTACACATGACGGCTTGGTCCACTTGTTGAACGGGTCGGCTCCGACATACTGGCCATGGGGCACGAAACTCTGGTACTGCCTGCCGCCGAGCAGGGTGCACAGGTCATCGTGCAGCCAGCCGCCGCCGTTGTGGCGCTCGTCGACGATGACGGCCTTGCGGTTGCGGTTCTTGTCGCTGAGCAGCTCGCGATAGACGGTACGGAAACTCTCGCTGTTCATCTCCTTGACATGCACATAGGCCAACTGTCCGCCCGACAGGCTGTCGACCAGGGCGCGGTTGCGGTCCACCCAGCGCTTGTAGAGCAGTTCCTGCTGTGCTCCCTTGCTGATGGCCTTGATGTTGACATCAAAGCGCTTGCCGGTAGTGGGGTTGAAAACGCTGACGCGCATGGGCTTGCCGGCCTTGCCGTCGAGCATCCAGTTGTAGTCTTCGCCCGCCTTGATGGCATTGCCGTCGATTTTCTCGATGATGCACCCGGCGGTGACGCCCGTCTTCTTTACATCAAACGGGCCGCGCTTGATGACCTCCTCGACCCGCAGGCCGTCACCCTGGTAGGTGTCGTCCAGGAAGAGACCCAGCGCTGCCGTCTTGAGGCTTGCGCCCTCGGGGTTGTAGCGTGCTCCCGTGTGTGAGCCGTTCAACTCACCGAGCATCTCGCTCAGCATGTCGCGGAAGTCGTAGTTGTTGTTGATGTGGGGCAGGAAGCGCTTGTAATTCTCGCGGTAGCCTTCCCAGTCCACGCCGTGCAGGTTCTCGACATAGAATTTATCCTTGACCTGCTGCCAGATGTGGTTGAAGATGTACTCGCGTTCCTCTTGCGGACGGTAGTTGAAGTTGGCTTCGAAGTTGACGGCCTCGGGCTTGCCCTTGGCCAGGTCAATCTTCTTGATGCCGCCCCTCGTGCACAGGAACAGGTTCTTGCCGCCCTTGTCGGTCATCATCTCTCCCTCGCCGATGTCCTTGAGCACGATTTCGGTCTTATTCTCACGCAGGTCGTGCTTCCACAGGTCCATGCCGCCCTCAAATGCGGCTTGGTAGTAGAGCGTGTCGCCGCCGTTGGACAGGACGGCATCACCCAGCCGCGACGAGTTCACGGTCAGGCGCACCACGCGGTCACGGCAGTTCTCCAGGTCAAACTGCAGGGCGGGAACGGCGGGTTTGTCGGCCTCGGTGCCTTTTTTCTTTTTGTCATTTTTCTTCTTAGCTTTCTTGTCCTTGTCGGCCTGCTGACTGTCGGCTTCTTTCTTTTTCTCTTTCTCGGCTTCTTCCAGCAGGACTTTCTCTTCCTTGGTCATCTTGAACCGTTCGTAGGCGTCGAGGTCCAGGAACATGATGTACACATCATCCTCGCTGCCCCAGCTGCCGTGGCTGCGGAAACCGGCACGGTCGCTGGTAAAGGTGATGGCCTTGCCGCCCAGCACCCACTTGGCGTTGCCCTCGTTGTAGCCGCTCTCGGTCAGGTTGTGGACTTCTTGATTGCCGCTCGCACTGACCAGCGCGACATCCTGGCTGTTCCAACCGCCGGTGCCGATGTAGGAGGAGAGCAGCCAGCGGCTGTCGGGGCTCCACTCAAACCACACATCGCCGTCGCTGTAGGAATAGATGTACTTGCCGTCCATCAGGGTGCGCACGGCCTTGGACTTGACATCGACGGCACTCAGGGTGCAGCGGTCTTTCAGGAAAGCGACACTCTTGCCGTCGGGGCTGTATTGAGGCTGCAGCGAGGTGTGGCCGGTATTGGTGAGTTGCTCTTCCACCAGGTCGGTGGCATAGGTGAACAGTTTCTCGTCCTTGTTCTTGATGGTCGTCTGATAAATCTGCCACATGCCCCCTCGCTCGCTGTCATAGACGATGCTGCGGCCGTCGGGCGAGAAGTCGATGGTGCGCTCCTGTTCGGGGGTGTTGGTCACCTGCTTGGTGGTCTTGTAGTCCACCGCGGTGACATAGACATCGCCATGCATCACAAACGCCACTTCCTTGCCGCTGGGCGACACGCTGATGGCCGTCGCGCCGCTTGACTTGATTTGGCGGATGAGTTCCTTGTCGTTGCGGTCGGCAGCGATGGTGATGTCGACACGCTGCGGTTCTTGCCCCTCGCGCAGGGTATAGATCTCGCCGTTGTAGCCGTAACACAGCAAGCCGTTAGAGGCCACCGTGAGGAAACGCACGGGATTGTCCTTGTGGTGGGTGAGTTGCACGGCCTGGCCGCCGATGGCGCTCTTGTACACATTGAAGGTGCCGTCCTGCTCGCTCAGGTAGTAATAACTGTTGCCGTCGGGAGCCCAGCGTGGCGTGCGGTCCTCGCCGTTGAAGGTGGTGAGTTTGGTGAACTGTCCGTTGCGGTCGAGCCAGATGTCACGCGTGATGGACGAGGTGTGGTGCTTGCGGAAGGGGTCCTCATAACCCTTGATGTCGTGATAGAGGATGTCGCCGCGCGCATTGATGCTCAGGTCCTGCATCGGCAGGGTAGAGAAAAGGCGTGCCCTGCCGCCATCGGTGCTCACCTGATACACCTGTGGGAATGAATAACTGGCGAACAATATCGACTGTGCCGTGGGCATGTTGGTCGCCTCAAACAGGACGGTCCCGTTATCGAGGTAGCACAACGGGGTCTCGTTGCCGCTGTCGGTGGTCAGGCGTTTGGGGGTACCGCCATGCCTGTTCACGACATACACATCCAGGCTGCCCTCGCGTGCCGAGGCAAATGCGATGCCTTGACCGTCGGGGCTCCACACGGGATAAGCGTCATAGCCCGCATTGGAAGTCAGTTGATGGGCTGTGCCGCCTTGTGACGGCACCGTGAAGATGTCGCCCATATAGGAGAAGGCGATGGTCTGTCCGTCGGGAGAGATGGCGCAGAAGCGCATCCACAGCGGGTTAACTTGTGCGATAGCACCGAGGGTCATCATCAAGGCGACCACGAGAGTCAGTCTTTTCTTGTTGTTCATGCCATTTGGGTTTTAGAGTAGATTATTTTTTGCAAAGTTACACAAATTTTTTGGTAACAATACAACAGTCGCCCTTAACCCTGCGGGGCTAATGCCAATTTCACTTAAAAAGGGAAACGACAAGAAAGACAATCAAGACTATTGCCATTAGGATTGTAAAGGAATTATTTGGCTGAATTAATACACAACTCAAATCTTTTGTATATCTTTGCCAGTGGAAATGGCACCCACTGTGTGTGCCGTTACCAAGACATGTGGAAAAAATTAGCGTTGGCTATTATTCAAGCGTTCAGAAACTTGCAGGTGAAAGAACAAACCAAAGGAATAATGGTGACGCTCACTTCGTGTGGGCGTTTCCGGTCTTTTGGTTTAGGTTTCCTGCAAGTACCTTGAGCGTTGGACATGGATTCGTCCACCTTCTGTGTTCCGAGGTGCTTGCAGGATTACTTTGTTTATTGGCCCAGCGCATTAATAATAATTGCAACATTATTAATGCTTTATGGCAAACGAAAGTCTATCTAAGGCTAAAGAGGCCAAGAATGACGAGTTCTATACTCAATATCATGACATTGAGAAGGAAATCTCGGCCTATTTGGAGTATAACCCTGAGGTGTTCCGTGGCAAAACGGTCCTGTTGCCGTGTGACGACCCCGAGTGGAGCAACTTTACCAAGTATTTTGCCCAAAACTTCGAGAATTTCGGCCTCAAGCGGCTGATTTCCACCAGTTACGCCCCAGAGAGTAAGCGGTACAAGTTCGGCTATGTGCCAACCCTGTTTGAGACCGAAGCACCGCATTTCGATGCCGACAAGAGCAAGACACACGGCAAAATCTTCGTTCTTGACCATGATGTGACGGGCGACGGTCGCATCGATGTGGAGGACCTCCAATGGCAATATCTGGAGGGCGATGGTGACTTCCGTAGTAAGGAAATTAGCAACTTGCGTGATCAAGCCGACTTTATCATCACCAATCCGCCTTTTTCCCTCTTCCGCGAATTCCTCGCCTGGATAGTGGAAGCCGACAAGCAATTTGTCATCATCGGCAATATGAACGCCGTTACCTACAAAGAGGTGTTCCCTCTAATCAAGGGAAATAGAATGTGGTTAGGCGTAACAAACTTCAACACCGGGATGTATTTTATAGTTCCGGATAATTTTGTTTACGCATCAACTTATAAGTTTGAAAGAGAGCAAAATGGAATAAAAGTCAATAGAGTTCCTGGCGTTTGCTGGTTCAGCAATGTTGAACATGGTCGCCGCCATCAACCATTATCTTTGATGACGATGGCCGATAACCTGAAATTTAGCCGCCATAAGGAAATTAGAGGGAAATCTTCCTATATTCACTATGAAAACTACGGTGCAATAGAGGTTCCCTTTACTGATGCAATTCCAAACGATTATGATGGTATCATGGGTGTTCCAAAATCATTTCTTGATAAATATTGCCCAGAGCAATTTGAAATCATTGGATGTGCAGAAGGTGACTCTGGAAAAGAACTCGGATTGAAGCCTTTTCCCCGTGAATTGAAGAAACTCAATCCCAGTTTAAGGGATGGTCAACTATATTATATTGATGAAGATGGTATTCCTCAAAAACCGTATGCCAGAATCCTAATCCGCAAAAAACAGTAATACGATATGGAAACGATATTAAGGACTGATATTACCGTTCGCGACATTTGCGAGGGCTTTATATATAACGAGTTGGAGGGTAAAGGCCTATTCGGCATGAATGGCAAATTAACCATTCAGCCCGAATACCAGCGCAATTACATCTATGCCGACGGCAAGAAAGATGTGGCTGTTATCGACTCGGTGTTGAAAGGTTATCCGTTAGGGGTCATCTACTTTAATCAAGTGGGTGAAAACTACGAGGTGCTTGACGGACAGCAGCGCATTACGAGTTTGGGCCGCTTCGTGACCCATAAACTTGCCATCAAGGACAAGAACGGTATGCAGCAGTATATTGACGGCCTTAACAAGGAAGACCGCGACAAGGTGCTCAACACCACGCTGCTCATCTACATCTGCAAGGGCACCGAGAGTGAAATCAAGGAATGGTTCCAGACTGTCAACATTCCCGGCGTAAACTTGAACAATCAGGAAAAACTCAATGCCGTTTATTCGGGGCCGTTTGTAGAGGCATTAAAGAAAGAATTCAGCAACTCGCAAAATGCCAATAAACAAAAGTGGAGCGCTTACATCCGAGGCTCAATCGACCGTCAAGATTATCTTGAGCGTGCTCTGCAATGGGTAAGCCAAGGCAATGTGGATGCCTACATGAGCAAGCATCGCCAAGATACCGACATCACTCCCGTCAAGACTTATTTCAATGCTGTGCTTGATTGGGCATCAGGCGTGTTCAAGGATGTGCTGCCCGAGATGCGCGGTCTGGAGTGGGGACGCTTTTATGAGGAGTACCACAACAAGCCTTACAATGTGGATGCAGTTTCCAAGCGTGTGCATGAACTCTATGCCGACCCCTATGTGACCAATCACAAAGGGGTGTTTGAATACATACTTGGCGGCGAGAAGGATGCGACCCTGTTGAACATCCGCGTGTTTGACCGTGCGACCATCAACCGCGTCTATGCCAAGCAGACCCAGGCGGCCAAGGAGAAGGGCGTGAGCAACTGCCCTGACTGCGCCATGCAAGAGGGCAACAACAGCACACGCATTTATAAACTGAGTGAGATGGATGCCGACCATGTCACGGCGTGGAGCAAGGGCGGATCCAGTGACAAGAGCAACTGCCAAATGCTGTGCCGCCACCACAACCGCTCCAAGGGCAACAAGTGATAAAACATATTGATTACCAACGATAAAGATACAGGGGTCATCGCGCTCCTGTATCTTGTTATCTGATTCTTTTGAAAAAGTTGAGGGGATACACATCCCGTCCAAAATTTTGCGGCTCTCGTTTGACGGCATTGAAAAATGGTTGTACCTTTGTGAAGACAATCAACAATTCTGACCTTACACGATGATGACAATGAAGAAAGCCTTGGCGCTGATGTTATGGATACTCTGTGTGCAGTTCTGTCACGCTGGGCGTTTTGTCGATGACTCGGTAAAGGTTGATGGCCACATGCGGCAGTTCGTGATGTACTTGCCCGATGGCATTCAGCCCGATGCGCCGCTGGTGTTTGTCCTGCATGGCTACGGGGCTGGCATCTGGCGCGAAAACATCATGATTGGGCCTGCCGACCGCCATGGCTTTGCCGTGTGCATCCCCCAGGGCCTGAAAGACCCCCAGGGACAACCCAGTTGGAATGTCGGTTATCCTTTCCAACAGGGCTGGCAGGTGGATGATGTGAAGGCCCTGTGCCGCATTGCCCGCCATGTGCAGCAACGCTACCGATTGAGCCGCGCCAACACCTTCCTGACGGGCATGTCCAACGGGGGCGAGATGTGTTACCTGATGGCCTACAGCAAGCAGAACACCTTCAAGGCCGTCGCTCCCATCGCGGGGCTGACCATGGAATGGATGTATGAGCGATTGGAGGCACCGCGACCCATTCCCCTGATGGAAATCCACGGCACCGAGGACCGTGTGTCGGAGTGGACGGGCGACATGGACAATGCGGGAGGTTGGGGCGCTTACCTGCCCGTGCCGGTCGCCGTCGGCTACTGGGTGGCAAAGAACCGCTGCACCCGTGAAGAGACTGAGCGCGTCGAGAGCCTGCAGGGCGAGCAGGGACATCCCGTCATTAAGCATCGATACAGCGGTAGTGCCACGGGTTGTGATGTGTGGCTCTATGAGGTCGTGGGCGGACCGCACTCATGGTTCACCGCCGATATCGACACCGGCGAGGAGGTGTGGCGGTTCTTCTCCCGCTACCTGAAATAAATCTTCAGCTGAGATATAGATGTTGGCTTTGTGGCTAATGCGATGCGTTTGCCGCCAACGGCACTGCAATCAACCCGATTATTTTGACATCCAGTATTTGCGCTCGTCGTCGCTCATCTGTTCGATAGCGTAGCGCAGGGCGGTGCGCGGCATCTCGTGGGCGTGTCGCTCGAGGAACTGGCACAGCAGGTCCATGCTGCAGCGCTTGCCCACCTCGCGCAGCATCCAGCCCACGGCTTTGTGCATCAGGTCGTGCGGGTGGTGCAGATGCCACTCGGCATAGCGCAGGCACCACGACGGGTCGCCCTGCTGGGTCGTCTTCCAGGTGCTCACCATGCTCATGCGCTGCCGCCACAGGCAGCCGCTCGCCGCCAAGGCATCCATCACTTCGCGCTTATCGCCCAGGTGCGAGGGCAACAGCAGCCAGTGCCCCAGAATCTTGGGCGCCGACAGGTCAACCAGGTCCCAGTTGTTGGCGCGCTTGGCATGCTGCAGGTACATCTTCACGATGTCATCGCGCCCACAGATGGCATCCTCGTTGTCCGCCAGTCGTTTTTTCGCCAACTTCTCGAACCGCGCCACCATCAGCAGCAAGCCGCACAGGCGCACCTCGTGCCAGCGCGACATCAGCAGCTGGGGCACCTCGTCAAGCGGCGTGTCGCCCGCCGTGAGTTTTACCACCTCGCGTGTCTGCGGCACCTTCAGCCCCAGGAATTCGTCGCCCTCGCCATACTCTCCCGGTCCCGTCTTGAAGAACCGCATCAGCACCTGCCGCTGCTCCTCGTTGCGCAGCGACTCCATATACCCTATGATTTCCTTAGCCGTCATCATCCCACAAAGATACAGTATCTTTATTTTTTTATACCTGCCGTTGGCCAAAAAAATGAAAAGTGTTGTATCTTTGTGACAGTTTTCAAAAGCATAGCGCACTATCATGGGTAAAACATCTGAAACCGCTAATCTAACCTCTGTCCGCAAGACGATTGTGGGTATCCAATTCCTGTTTGTGGCATTTGGTGCCACGGTTCTCGTTCCCCTGCTTGTGGGACTAGACCCGGCAACGGCGTTGTTCACTGCAGGTATCGGCACTTTTATTTTTCACCTGGTCACCAAAGGTAAGGTGCCCATTTTTTTAGGCTCAAGTTTCGCCTTTATCGCGCCCATCATCTCGGCCTCCAAGCAGTGGGGCATGCCGGGCACGCTGGCGGGTATGGCCGGCGTGGCGCTGGTCTATTTCACGATGTCGGCTCTCATCAAGTGGCAGGGCCGACGGCTGCTCGACCGCCTGTTCCCGCCGGTGGTCATCGGGCCGGTCATCATCTGCATCGGTCTGTCGCTGGCACCCACTGCCGTCGATATGGCCAAGGACAACTGGCTGCTGGCCTTCATCTCGCTGATGACCGCCATCCTGGTACTGGTGTTGGGCCGCGGGCTGCTGAAGTTGGTGCCCGTGGTGTGCGGCATCGTGGTGGGCTATGTGGTGTCGGCCTGCATGGGGCTGGTGGATTTCACGGCAGTGGGCAGCGCCCCGTGGTTTGCCCTGCCGTCGAGCATTACCCATTTCCAGTTGCCGGAGTTCTCGTGGGAACCGTTCCTGTTCATGATACCCGTAGCCATCGCCCCCGTGATTGAGCACATCGGCGATGTGTTTGTCGTGGGAGCCGTGGCCGACAAGGATTTCGTCAAGGATCCGGGGCTGCACCGCACCATGCTGGGCGACGGCCTGGCGTGCCTGGTAGCGTCCCTGTTCGGCGGCCCTCCCGTGACGACCTATAGCGAGGTGACCGGAGCCATGCAGATCACGCGCATCACCAGCCCTGCCGTCATCCGCATCGCTGCGGGCACGGCTATCGTGATTTCGGTCCTCGGCAAGTTGAGTGCCATCCTGCAGAGTATCCCCAGCGCCGTGCTGGGCGGCATCATGCTGCTGTTGTTCGGCTCGATTGCCTCGGTGGGCATCCAGAATCTGGTCAACCACAAGGTGAACCTGGACCAGACGCGCAACATCATCATCGTGAGCGTGGTGCTCACGCTGGGCATCGGCGGCGCCATCCTGCCGATGGGCACTTTCTCACTGAGCGGCATCGGCCTGTCGGCGCTGGCTGGTGTCATCCTCAACCTCGTGATTCCCCAAACCAAACCCGAAGCATAAAAAAGAACAAACTATGAAACGATTTCTTTCCCTACTCATGGTGCTTGCCCTGGCCGTCGACGCATGGGCATGGAAGCCGCTGTTTGTGGGCCATCGCGGCTGTAACATCGGTGTGGAAAACACCGCCGAGGCCTACCGTAACGGCGCTGACATCTATGGCTATGACGGGCTGGAATGTGATGTGCGCGTGACCAAGGACGGCTTCTATGTCATCAGCCACGATGAGACCACCAACCGCCTGGGCGGCAATCTCACTGTCGCCGACGCCACCCTGGCCGAACTGCAGGCCGAGCAATACACCCAGACGCGTGGCGGCGTGACCTACACGGGCCACATCTGCACCGTGGCCGAGTACCTGGCCATCTGTGTCGAGAAGGGCGTTTTTCCTGTCATCGAACTCAAGTGGACCACGGGCATCAACAACAACGACATGAGCAACTTTGACGGCCTCGCCCACCTGGTCATCGACCAGGGGCTGACCGATAAGGTCATCTTCCTTACCTCGATGAAAAAGTCGCAGGAATACATCGCTACCCATTACCCCCAATTCACGCGCCAGTGGCTGTGCAATGCCAACTGGGAGGGCAACGAGGAGTGGTGCCGCGAGTACGGCCTCAACCCCAGCATCTCAATCGGCAACTTCGATGCCGGCACGGTGAAGACCTTCCATAAGATGGGCCTGAATGTGGCTATG
This sequence comes from uncultured Prevotellaceae bacterium, assembly GCA_900322135.1. GTDB lineage: Bacteria > Bacteroidota > Bacteroidia > Bacteroidales > Muribaculaceae > Sodaliphilus. The sequence continues at coordinate 2,972 of ONYP01000007.1, read as the reverse complement.
TGGACCGTCGATACCAGGGACAACTACCTGAAATACGGCAATATGGGCGTCTACATGATGACTTGCAACTCGCTCAAGCCCAGCGAGATGCCCGAACTTGACGACATCAACTGGGGTGAGGACGGGTCGGAAGAGTCGTCGTGTGATGTCGTCTGTGTCAACGCCACCGACTGGTATACGGTTGGCGGTACGAGAGTGGGTCCCGACGGCTCTCATGATGGCATCTACATCAGTGTCAAGCACCTGAGCGACGGCACTGTCAGGGCCGATAAGGTGATGAAACCGGCCGACAGCAATCAAAGGTTCTGATTATCGGGTTACAATTCCCGGGCGCCGAGTTTCTCGAGCGCTTTTTTAGGCAGGCGCGACCATTTCTCGGTGGTTGGCGCTTTGTCGTCAAAGGCGTTGGAGGTCGTCACCTGACGTTTCCAAGTCAGGTAGTTCTCGCTGACGACCTTGACCTCTCCGGTATTGCGCATCATTTCCTCTGTGTCCATGCCGATAAGGTAAAAGTCGCCCTTCTGGTAGCGGTAGATGTAGGTGTCGGTCGAGGTGCCGTAACTGCCCGCACTGCACCACACGCCGACGGCGATGCGCAGCGTGCCGCGCTCGGTGACCGTTAATCCGATATCATGGCTGCAATACTCGTTATCATCAGCCGGTATCACATTGTCATACTGCCGCCACTGGTTGAACAGGCCCTGAGCGTTGCCGAAGTAGATGGCGAGGATGGGCTGGTTGAAGTTGTATACATAGCCGTCGTCGCGCCGTTTCAGGTTCTCCTCGTAGTCGGGCGTTGCTATCACGACGAGGTCGGCGATACCGTCCTTATTCAGGTCGCCCTGTGACTCCTGATGCAGCCAGCCGGCGGGAACAATGTCCTCGACCGACGAGCCCTGCCGCTTCAACTCTACGGCATGGGCGCCTTGACAGGTTACCACCATCAGCACGAAGGCTGCAATGCTTTGAATGATTCTGAATCGTTTCATACTCTCAACCTCCTAACTTCTAACTCCTAACTGAATTATTGTCGCTTGAAGCGCATGCCGTCCCACACGAGGCGTATTCCCGTCTTTTTCAAGGAGCCGTTGTAAATATCCACGGTGATGTCCTTGCCCTGTTGCGGCAGATGGTACACGACAACAGTCTCATCATAGTTGGTCATCTCATCACCCTTCTCAAAACTGTACTTATAGGCTTCAGGATCGACTTCAGCACCAAGTAGGTCGTCATCGGCGCTATACAGTTTGTGGGTGTCGTTGTCGTAGATGTAGAACATGGTGCCGCTGTACTGGCCGAGGTAATACTTGCCGCCCATCATCGACACATTGTTCTCGGCAATGATTTTGTGCTTACCGTCGGAGCAGTTCCAATAACACATCTCGAAATAGAAATAATCGTCTATGTCGTCATAGTCATCACACAGGCTGGAATCAAATGTGTATCGTATATACCCGTTTTTCTCGTCTACCGTAAATTGAACACATGGCTCTTGGGGCTCACCCTGCAAATAATGGTTCCAGCATTGTGAGAGGTGCCACAAGACCTCACTCGTCTCGTCTTGCGCGAGGAATGCCTCAAGAAAGTTAGTGATTTTGGGGGCTTTGCCCTTATAGGTAACCACGGGTTCCAACTCGTAGAGGAACATGTCCTTGGGATAACTCTTCTGGCCGTAGGCGCTGATGCTGCTGAGCGACAGCAACGCCGTGAAGATGATTGCCATTACCTTTTTCATAATCTTGCGTTATTTGCTGATGGCCAACGGTGGCATCGCTACAAAGATACATCATTATTCTATAAAATCACAAATATCATGCCGAAAAAGTTCACCTGACCACCCATTGGTCACATAACGGCGCACAATGTCCCAAATATCTGCTGCAATGGAAGGGAATCTCTACCTTTGGCACCTTGCCCAAGATAGGCTTCGCTTCGGGATAAAAAACAAAAAACTGCGTTTTTCGTTTTGTTCTCCACTCGGCTTGCACTACCTTTGCACACATGACCAATCCGATTGCCATCAGGCTGCTCAACCAGCAACTCATCAGCCCGCAGTTCAACGATCCCGCTGCGGTGGTCAGCCACATGGGGGCCGTCCAGGCGCAGGAGTACCGCATGATGCGGTGGGCCGTGGCGATGCGCACCCGCAAACCGTCGGCGCGGGCCTTCAAGCGCGCGTTCGACAGCGGGCAGGTTATCCGCCTGCACCTGATGCGCGGCACCTGGCAACTGGTGAGCGCCGAGGACTACTGGCCGATGATTGACTTGTGCGCCCCCAAGGCTATGGCGGTGACACGCGGCTGGATGCACAGCAACCGCATTTCCATCCCCGACGAGGAGGTGGCGAGAATCCGCGACATCCTCGCCCAGACCGCCGCCGACCAGGGCAGTGTCACCCGGGAGGATTTTGTCGAGGCACTGGTCCGGAGGGACATCAGCATGGACAGCCACCGCCTGTCCTACCACATCCGCATGGCCGAGATGTCGGGCACCCTGTGTAGCGGCGAATTGCTGCCCATGAAGGCGACCTACGCGCTAGCGGCAGCCAAAGTGCCGCGGGAGGCGCCGATTGGCCGTGACGAGGCCCTGATGCGGCTCGCCCGCAAATACTTCGACAGCCGCCAGCCCGCCACGCTCGAGGACTTCGTGTGGTGGTCGGGGCTGAACATCGGTGACTGTAGGCGTGGCATCGAGCTCTTGGGCGGCACGATTCATGAGGAGAGGTGGCTCGGGCGCACCTTCTACCTGACCGACGCTTGCCGCACGCGCGGTTTCCGCAAGGGCCGTTACCTGCTGATTCCGCCCTATGACGAGTACCTCATCGGCTACAAGAGCCGTGATGTCGTCCTGTCGCCCGATTACCGCCACCGTGCCCACAACAACAGCGGCATCTTCCAGCCCGTCGTCGCCCTCGACGGCATCATCTGCGGCAACTGGGCACCGTTCAAGAACGGCAGCCAGGCCGATTTCTT
>ONYP01000074.1 GCA_900322135.1 uncultured Prevotellaceae bacterium | reverse complement strand
GCTCACCATGTCGGCAGCCATGATGTAGGGAATCGACGACATGTTCAGGCCACCGTACTGGCGGGGCAAGGTGATGCCCATCAAGCCAGCCTGGTTCAGGGCCTTGAGGTTCTCCTCGGTGCCCTTGGCATAACGCACACGGCCGTTCTCGTGGTGGGGACCCTCAAGGTCCACATCCTTGGCATTGGGGGCGATGATGTCACCGCACACCTCGCCGATGATGTCCAGCACGCGCTCGTAGGAGTCCATCGCATCCTCGAAGTCGAGGGGAGCGTAGTCAAATTTCTCGCTCTGGGTATAGTCGCGCTCGCGCAATGCGACAATCTGCTTCATCAGCGGGTGACGCAGGTGGTACTGGAGCGCTTTATTGTCGGTATAAAAGTTAGCCATTTCTTTATTGAGTTTCTAGTCCCTAGTTTCCAGTCCCAAGTTTGTGTTCCCTAATTGCACTAGTGCGGATGCCAACTAGAAACTAGGGACTATGGACTAGAAACTGAACTAATTATTATTTTGAATTCTTCTTGTAGTGCTTGATGAGCCTGGGAATCACATCCTCGACGCTGCCAGTGATCACATAGTCGGCAATCGCGTTGATGGGCGCGTCGGGGTCAGTGTTGATGCTGATGATGATACTGCTCTCGTTCATGCCGGCGATGTGCTGGATCTGGCCCGAGATACCGCAGGCGATGTACAGTTTGGGACGCACGGTGACACCGGTCTGGCCAATCTGGCGCTCATGGTCGGTGAAGCCGGCATCGACGGCAGCGCGCGATGCACCCACCTCGCCGCCGAGGACATCGGCCAGCTCGTGGAGCATCTCGAAGTTCTCCTTGCTGCCCACGCCGTAGCCACCGGCCACGATGATGTGGGCACCCTTGATGTTCACCTTGCTCTGCTCAATCTCGCGGTCGATGATTTTCACCACGAGGCTGGCAGGGTCGATATACTTGTCGGGGTCGAGATTGATGACCTCGCCCTTGTAGTTGGCGTCAAAGATTTCCTTCTTCATCACACCCTCGCGCACGGTAGCCATCTGGGGACGGCACTCGGGGTTGACGATGGTGGCGACGATGTTGCCGCCGAAGGCGGGACGGATCTGGTACAGCAGGTCCTTGTACTCCTTGCCCTTGGCTGCGTCGGTGTGGTCACCGATTTCCAGCGAGGTGCAGTCGGCGGTCAGACCGCTGTGCAGGCAAGAGGAAACGCGGGGGCCCAGGTCACGGCCGATGGTGGTGGCGCCCATGAGGCACACCTGCGGCTCAATTTCCTTGAACAGGGTGGTCACCACGCTGCTGTGGGGCAGCGATGTGTAGGGGAACAGGCGCTCGTCCTGTACCTTGTAGACAACATCGACACCATAGGGGAACAGTTCCTGCTCGATGCCCTCGAGCTTGTCGCCCAGCACCAGCGCCTCGAGGCGGCAGCCCAGGCGGGTGGCCAACTGGCGGCCCTTGGTCAGCAGTTCGAGGCTGACATCGGCGATACGGCCCTCGTCATACTCGCAATAGACTATCAGATTATTCTTGTCTTCCATTTTCTTTCAATTTTTAAAAAACCACGAATTTCGCTAATGTTTCACATAAATCAAAAAATGTTCAATTCGTGTGATTCGCAGTTAAAGTTATCCGATGATGTGGTCGGCAATGAGTTCTTTCACGAGGCCCTCGAGTTCAGCGTCGGCAGCGGCGTCGATGCGGCGGGCTTCCTTGGCCTGGAAGGCGACATTGACGATGGTCTTCACCTTGGTAGGCGAGCCGGGCATACCGATCTGCTCGGGATCGGCCTCAATCTCCTTCACGCCCCACTCCTTGATAGCAAGGTAGGGTCGGGCATCCACGAGCGCCTGGCGGTCGGCGGGCAGAGCGGCCTTCTCACTGGGCGTCACGGCATACTTGTACTTCTGGATGAGACGGGCGTTGCGGGGACGGCAAGCGTCGGCGCTGCCGTTCACGGTCACTACCAGGGGCAGCGGGCACTCCACGGTCTCAAAGCCGCGCTCGATGCGGCGCTTGATGGTAGCCTTGCCGTCGGCGACACGGATGCTCTCGGCATAGGTCACCTGGGGCAGACCCAACTTCTCGGCGATCTGCGGACCCACCTGGGCCGTGTCGCCGTCGATGGCCTGGCGGCCACCCACGATGATGTCAAACTCACCCATGTGGCGGATGGCCTGGGCCAACGAGTAACTCGTGGCGAGCGTGTCGGCGCCACCCAGGGGGCGGTCGGTCAGTACAACGCCGTCGTCACCACCACGGTACAGGCTCTCGCGCACCATCTCGGCACTGCGGGGCAGACCCATCGTGAGCAGCGTGATGGTCGAGCCGGGGTGGGCATCCTTTAACTGCAACGCCTGTTCCAGGGCGTTGAGGTCCTCGGGGTTGAAAATGGCGGGCAGAGCGGCACGGTTGATGGTGCCGTCCTCCTTCATCGCATCTTTACCCACATTGCGGGTATCTGGCACTTGCTTGGCCAGAACAATGATTCTTAAACCCATGATTCTTTCTTATTTTATCGTTATTTCGTTGATATGTCTTTTATTTACAACTACTTGTGCCGTTTTTGCACAAAAACGCCGCAAAGGTACAAAAAAACTTGCATATTCACCCACCCTGCCCCCTTAAAGTATATTAATAATGTGGTTTCACCTTCCCATTTCCAATAATATGGCTAATTTTGCACAACTAATAACCACCATCAAAAAAACGATGTACACACTCAACTACAAAGTCACCACCAGCTGCTGCGACAGCGAGGGGAAACTGAAACTCTACTCGGCCTTGCAGATGATGCAGGACTGTTCCGAGATGTGGATCGACAGCGAGCCCACTGCCGGCAAGTTCTTCAAGGACAACAACATGACCCAACTGCTGGCGACGCGCCAGGTCGAGGTCGTGCGTGTCCCCCGGTTCAAGGAGGAACTGGCGGTGACGACCACCATCTATGAGGTGATGCCGATGTACGGCTTCCGCAACACCTTCATCCGCGACGCCCAGGGCCAGCCCTGTTACCGCACATGGAGCATGGGCGCGTTTGTGGACCTCGCAACGGGAAAATTGGCAAGGCTCTCGGAGGACACGATTGCGTCGCTCACCCTCGAGCCCAAGCAGGAGATGAACTACCGCGGCCGCCGCATCATCCTGCCCAAGCAGGAAGGCACCGCGCTGGAGCCCGTCAGCGTCATGCGCGCCGACATCGACTACAACCGCCACATGAACAACGCCAACTATGTGCGCATCGCCATGGAACTGTTGCCCGAGGGCTTCGAGGTCCACGACATGCGCGTTGAGTATCGCATTGCCGCCAAGCAGGGCGACCTGCTCACCCCCACCCTCTACCCCATCGACGGCGGCTACATCGTCGCCCTCGACATCGACGGTGAGCCCAGCGCCATCATCGAGTTCCTCGAGCGCCGCCTGTAATCATTGTCAATGAGATAGGGGTTGGTCTATCCGGCATATTAGCCGCCTTTCAGGCGGGAAAACTTGTGCAGACCAATGGCAAACGGACTTGTTCGCTTTGCTGCGGCGCAGCCAAGTTTCAGGAAATTAAACAGATAAATAGTTTTAAAACTAATTTAAACAATTTCCCGTGCACCAGCACGGTTACATGCGGGACAAACATTCGCAAGGACAACAGCCCAATCACATCCTATTCTTTTGAAAATGTGGTCGAGGTTGTTTATTGGTTGTTCCTGTTGTTTGATAATTCCAAAGCGGTTGTTTGATGGTTTCGGGAAAAGATTGTACCTTTGTGGCATTGAATCAAATCACTTTTTTATTGTTTAACTGAGTAAGAGAAAAATGAGAAAGAACATTGTTGCGGGCAACTGGAAGATGAATACCACCGTGCCCGAGGGCGTACAGCTCGCCAAGGATGTGTGTGCCGCTGTTGCTGCAGAGGCCAACTTGAAGTGTGAGGTGATCATGGGCGTTCCCTTCACCCACCTGATGGCAGTCAAAGAGGTCATCGGCGACGCCAATGTGGGTCTGGCTGCACAGAACTGCGCCGACCACACCAGCGGTGCCTATACCGGCGAGGTATCGGCTCCCATGGTGGCTTCGACGGGTGCCAACTATGTGATCCTGGGTCACAGCGAGCGCCGTGGCTACTACTACGAGAGCTATGAGATGCTCAAGACCAAGGTTGACCTGGCCCTGGAGAACGGGCTGAAGGTCATCTTCTGCTGCGGCGAGAGCCTCGAGGAGCGCGAGAACGGCTCGTTCAAGGATGTCATCGGTGCCGAAATCCGCGATTCACTCTTCCACCTCAGCGCCGAGCAGATGGCCAACATCGTCATCGCCTATGAGCCCATCTGGGCCATCGGTACGGGCAAGACCGCCACGAGCGACCAGGCACAGGAAATCCACGCCTTCATCCGCGGCCTGCTGGCCGACCAGTATGGTGCACAGGTGGCCGACGACATGACCATCCTGTACGGCGGCAGCTGCAAGCCCAGCAACGCCCCCGAACTGTTCGCTAAGCCCGACATCGACGGCGGCCTCATTGGCGGCGCCTCACTCAAGGCAGCCGACTTCATGGGCATCGTCACCGCCTTCTGATACACAGGACCGAACGGAACTCTCACGCTAAGCCGCTAAGCCGCTAAGTTTTACAAGAAGAAACCAGCAGCTTGGCGGCTTGCCGTGGGATATGTTGGGACTCATCGGCTACAACAGCGAGCATAAAATCCCGAAAAAAGTTACCTGATACGGAAAATTGCACTATCTTTGCGGCGAAAATTGAACACAATAGATTCATTGCCAATGTTGAAGAGATTACACATCCGTGGCCTCAGCCTTTGCCTGATGCTGCTTATTGCGTTGGTAGTCAACGCACAACACCCGCAGACATCCGAGCGGCTCAACCGCAGCGGCCAAGTCACTGTCAACGCCCCCAAGGAGCTTGAGAAACGCAACAACGCCAATGTAGGCAAACAGCAACAGTCCAACAGCAAGGACAAGAATGTCAAGGACAAAAAGAAAGTAGAGTCCAAGTCCGACGAGGCCAAACTCAACGAACTTGACGACGATGAGAACAAGGACGACGACAAGAAAAAAGACGACGATAAGAAAAAGGACGAGAAAAAGAAAGAGGAAGTAACGCCCAAGAAACCCAAGCGCAACCACACCTCACAACAGACCATCGAGTCGCGCTCGGTGGGTTACCGCATCCAGGCCTACAGCGACAACAACCACAAGACAGCCAAGGCCAACGCGCAGAAACGAGCCCGCGACATCGCCATGAAGTTCCCCCAGTACAGGTCCTATATCTCCTATAAGGCCCCGTCATGGCGTTTGCGCATCGGCGACTTCAAGACCCAACGCGAGGCCCAAGCCGCCCTGCAGCGCATCAAGAGCGTCTACCCCAAGTATGCACGAGAAATGGTCATCGTGCGTGACCGCATAAATGTCTGGAGCAATGATTAAAATGAAATTCAGCGACGAGGACCTTAAACTCGCCGAAAAAATAGCCGAGCACTACCGCGCCATCATCGAACTCATCGGCGAAGACCCCGACCGCGAGGGTCTGGCCAAAACACCCATGCGCGCCGCCAAGGCACTCATTGAGAACACCCGAGGCTACCACGAGGACGCCGACGCCATCGTGCACAGCGCCATCTTTGAACACGAGGGCAGCGAGATCGTCATCGTCAAGGACATCGAGTTCTACTCACTGTGTGAGCATCATGTGCTCCCCTTCTTCGGTAAGGTATCCATCGGATACATCCCCGCCGGAGGCATCGTGGGCCTGAGCAAGCTGGCCCGCATCGTCGACACCTTCTCCCGCAGACTGCAGGTCCAGGAACGAATGACCCACGACATCTGTGAGCTCCTGTCCCGCGTTCTGCCCAACCGCGGTGTCATCGTTTATGCCGAAGCGCAGCACATGTGCATGAAAATGCGCGGCGTCGAGAAACAGGACTCCACCACTATCACTTTTGAGTATAGTGGTGAGTTTGAGGACATTCACCGTCAAAACGAATTCTTCACCCTACTCGGTGTAAAAAAATAATTTGATTTTTTTGGCAAAAAATTTATCTTTGCACCGCAATTCTCGAAAGCACCCCTGCAAAGGGGTCAGAATTGACTGCGAAAGTAGCTCAGTTGGTAGAGCACGACCTTGCCAAGGTCGGGGTCGCGGGTCCGAGTCCCGTCTTTCGCTCTCGTTCCTTGAACTTCACAATGGTATGGTACTGGTAACAGTACTTCAAATGCGAAAGTAGCTCAGTTGGTAGAGCACGACCTTGCCAAGGTCGGGGTCGCGGGTCCGAGTCCCGTCTTTCGCTCTCCTTTTTTTGTCCAGGTGGCGGAATTGGTAGACGCGCTACTTTGAGGGGGTAGTGCCCAATTGGGCGTGTGAGTTCGACTCTCATCTTGGACACATTTTGAAGGCGGCAACAAGTTGAATTTCAGCGAGTTGCCGCTTTCTTATTTTCAAAATCCCCATATAAATCCCCATACATTATGGAAAGTTATTGACATTTACCCCTTGTCGAGCCACAATATGGGGATTTTCTTCCTTGATGTGAAAAAACGTGGTTGCTTGTCTCAAGAATAAAAGTGCTACCGGTCCTTGCCCTCGTACTGCCCCACTCTTCCAAATGGTCCTATGTGGCAGAATAGATCCTATCGAAGTGGGCCAAATAACAACAATGTTCTATCACTACTTCAGGCATTCAGTATCATTAGTAATAAAAAATGTTATATCGTTGAAAAAACTCTCCAACTTCGACACCCCAAAAATTCCCAGTGTAACCCAGTGAAGCCCAGTGTAACCCAGTGTAGCAAAAAATAATGTTAAACCCATGAAAAAGTCTACGACTTCGAGCCCCCCTAAATCCACCACCTTCCACCAGTGTCCACCACCGTCCACTAGTTCTCCCCAGTGTCCTTATGTAGTGAATGTAATAAAAGCCGTAAAACCTCTTTTGTCTATTAGACTACAGCAGATTATTATTAGCCATCACTCGAATAAGGCTATCAAAGTTCTTCCAGTTATTGTTTGGGTGGTTGAAACGAAAGTGGAACTCATTCAAATAAGCTTGCAGATTCTCGGGTGAAAAGCGACCACATTCATTATATATCCAATCAGCTATGTTATTCATGTGATCTTCCAGCACAGGAATCGGAGGCGTGAAGGAAATGTTCTTGAACCGTTTTTTCATCATAGTTTTATATCCATACTGTTCTTGTATAAACATTTCAGCATCTGGCTGCACATGACGCTCAATAAATGGAATCAGAGCAGGCTGCTCTTTTTCCTCTATCACTATAGCAAAAGCTCTTCCCGGTTTCTCACCCCTCACTTCTATAGCTACTGCTATATGATGCTTTTCAATCACTCTCTCCCAGTAATATCTGGGTTGTATATTATAAAGGCTGAACATATCCAGTGCGACAATTCCTTCAAGGCGCTTCTGCTGCATAGCACCCATAGCACGCTGCACTTTATGTTTAAATGCCAGACATGTCTTCTGCTGTATCCCCAAAGCCTCTGCCAGCGCAACTGATGAGTTTCCCGTACCTGTTGTTGCCAATCTGAAGATAATATTGAATGCAGTAAGTATCGGGAACCTGAGTTTGTTGAACAGAGTCCCAGATGTCACGCTCTCATCATATTTACATCGGTTACATCTGCGCGAGTATGGAGAGCGCCCTTTATGGTATGTCGTATTGCCACATTTCGCACACACAAATTGCCCGTCTGGCCATTTGATCTCAGACAAGAATTTATAGCAATCTTCGTTGTTTTTAAAGCGATTAACAAAAGTTGACATATTATTTCTCACATTTTAGCTTCATGTAATACAGTGATACAAAAATAGTAATAATAGTTGATTTGGGTGCATTAAATACCTATGAAAAAATCGTGTCTTTTTGTGAACTGCTATAACACCCTACTTTTGCGGCGTCACATTTGACAACGCACTGGAGGCGCCAACCTACCAAAGACGTAGTAGATGTGAACGTACGCTCGCAGTAGATGGCCTACCGAGTGGAGCGACAAAAATTATGAATCACTTTAGTACTAACAACATCATTACTATGTTACAGAATTCAGAAAACACTAACATCATTCTCCAGGTCTCAGTGGAGGATCTGAAGAAGTTCGCTGAGGAGATTCTTCTTGGCGCCAAGTCCATCGCTATGCTTGAGGCGGAAGCCGCAGCATCTAGCGACCAGTTGATTAGCGTTGACGAGGCAGCACGTCTGCTCTCCGTCTCCAAGATGACGCTCTACCGTTGGGACAAGAGCGGCATCCTCAAGAAGGTGGAGATCGGCGGAAAGCGCCGCTACCGCAAAGGAGACATCGAGCGTCTCGCTGGATGCAGAATGTAATATGCCATGGAAAACACACGTAATAAACCAGAGAAGGGCAAGCACCGCCTCCACGAGGAGGCCGTGCTGCCCATCGATGGCTTGACAATGAAGGCCCAGGACTACATCAATGAAGTGGTGCGGGTTTATAAATGCCCACGTGAGTTCCCTACAGTCGCACTTCTGAGCGCCTTTTCAACAACAATTGGAAAGCGTGTGAAGATTACTGACGGCAAGTATACAAACCCTCTTATGCTATGGTTTGTGAACGTAGCTCCAAGCGGTTCAAACAAAACGCAACCGGTCAAAGAAGTGCTTAAGCCACTTCGAGACACTAACCGCCGACATTATCAGGAATACAAGCTTGAGCACAGTGCCTGGAAAGGAGGCAATGACAGCAACGATGATAACGAGCCAAAGTTTGATCAGTTGCTTGTTGGAGATTGTACTGAGGAAGCGAGGGTACGCATCCTGCAAAACGCCAAAATAGGGTCTTTAGGATACTATTCAGAAATAAAAGGTTTCTTAGATGACCTTGAGCGCTACAACAAGAATGGCGGTGACGAGAAGTTGATAAATCTGTTCGACGGGGATGACATTTTCCTCAACCGCAAAGGAGAGGACCAACCCATTGTTATCACCAATGCGTTTATGAACATCATGGGCGATCTCCAGCCTGCCTTGCTCAAATCGACGTTTGGCACCCCGCAACGGTTAGTGAATGGTCTGACCACACGCTTCCTGTTTACCATGCCGAACATTCAGGAGTTTCCCAAGCGAAGTAAAGAAATAATGGATGATTATATTGCCGGTGATTGGCGTGGAGTTGTCCGCAAATTGTACGAAGATAACCTCTCGGGATGGAATCCCATTCTTATTGAGGGTGAGAGCGATGAGTTGTACAATGAGTATTTCAATTCCTTGCAAGACAAAAAAGAGGAAGTGAAAGCTACTACTGAAGACAATTTCATTCTCTCACTCTATAGCAAATTGCAGATTCAAGCGATGCGCCTTGCGGGTATCATCCATCTGATTAATGTGATTAACTCTCCATCCGGCTTTACTCGAAAGGTTTCTGCACAAGACATGGAGTACACCATTCGTTGCATGAAGTACTTTGAGAAGACAGCCATGGCAGTCTATGAACTGATTTGTGGCGGATCTCCAATGCCGTTTGGAGGCAAAATCACTCAAGAGCAGGCCATAAGGGAATTCAACAAGCATGTGAAGATCGTCAACCAGGCATGGTTTGCAAAAGGCATCGGCAAGGCCCCAAGTCTTGTTAACAGGGCTTTGAACAGTAAAGATAAGCCATGACTGAGATGGCAATGTTAATGTTAACACCGAAAGGGCCGCAATGCATTGGAAAACAGTTGCTTTGATTTGGCTTTTGGTTAACATTTTACAAAAATGGCTATTGATTATCAGCGAGTTAGGTTAAGTAAATTTGTTAATATCATAACAAAATTCCTAAAATGACACAGTTACTATTGTTAATGCAATGTAAACCAATTACTTGCTGATAATCAAAACAATAAACCTAATATTAACATTAACAATGAAAAATATTTTTATATGGTAAACGAACCAAAGAAATCCTATCTCGACAGGCTCATCAGCTGCTTCAACGGAGTGTTCGACAAGGAACCTCGCAACGTCTCGTTGCGGGAATTCCTGTTCAACATGAGTGAGCAGCACAAGGAGCAGATCATGAGGCTGCGGGCCTGCTCCAGCAAGCAGGAGCAGAAACATTTCAAGAACGCACTGCCTCATGCTACTATCAGCGGTGTGTTCGTCGGAGCGAGAAAAGCAGAGAATCTCGCTGAACACAGTGGACTGATCTGTGTTGACATCGATTCGAAGGACAATCTGGATGTTCCAGACTTTGACCTTCTCATCGAGAATGTACTAAGCCGGTTCGAAGAAGTGCTTTATGCCGCCCATTCCGTGGGCGGAAAAGGTTACTTCGTCATCATTCCCTTGAAGTATCCCAAGTTGCACAAACGCCAGTTTTTGCAACTTGAAGAGGAGTTTGCGGGAATCGGCATCACTATTGACCACAATTGTAGCGACGTGTGTAGGTTGCGCTGCCTCAGTTATGATGAAGCGCCCTATATTAATGAGGATGCAGTCGCATACACTGGTGTCTATAAAGAGCCCAGGCAGCCGCAATGGCAGTCGTGGCAGCGAAATGGTTTCGCTGACGATACCGACGAGCGAGTGTATCAGGCCTGCAAAGAGATCGAGTTGCGGAAGATCGACATGACCGACAACTATGAGGATTGGATCGCAATCGGTTTCTCGTTGGCTACGCTGGGCGAAGAAGGACGGGAATACTTCCACATTGTCAGTCGCCAAAGCCCGAAGTATAAATTCAGGGAGACAGAGCAGAAGTTCTCGAGTTTCCTGCGATCCTGCTCCAATGGCTATAGCATCGGCACTTTTTTCTACTACTGCCATCAATATGGTGTGAGTTGTAATGCTTCACGCTGAGATGCTGTCTATCACATATGGGCTAAAATCCCTTGATTATCAATTAATTTATCTAACACGCTGGCCATTTTAACACATGAGACGCTATTTTAATTGTACAATTTGCATATCCATCTTTAATGGACACATTCAATTTCCCGTGATCTAATTCATCTCTCCGAGAATTATTTGTTACTTTTCTCTTTTGTGCTATTCAAAACATGGCCTGCAGATTTACAGTTGACTTAAACAAAATAGATAAAAAAGCAAATAAAACAGTACAAATAATGTCAAATGAGTTTTTTATTTGTAATTTTGCAAATAAAACATTTTAGGCGTTATTTGAGATGATACATACAATTAATTTTGAAAGATATAGGATATTCTCAAGCAAGCAAAGCCTGAGGATTGCACCTCTGACTGTGGTATTTGGACTGAATAACACGGGAAAAAGTGCAGTACTTAAGTTGCCGATGATTATACGTAGCGGCATAGCCTGCGAAACGGATAACGTGTTTAATAAGCAGGATTCAAGTGGCTTACAGCTTTGTGAAGAGTATCGTGACGTTGTCTATGGCAAGGGAAATAATGCCGTACGTTTAGAGTTTTCTGACGACAGTGGTGAGACCTCAGTGAAGGTGCAATTTATTGCAGAGACGATTGCTGAGAAATCACATTCACGTATCGAAGAGATAGAGATACGCGACAGTCAAAGAAAACTGATGGTTAGGACTGATGACAATGGCATATTACGCATTGAAGGCAGTGATGAAGTTATCTCATTCTGTGGCCTTTCCCCAAAGGAGGGTGAACTGCGTGGGTGGGTGAAGAAAGTTCTAGCAAAGTTGTACATGAATATTGATTATATCGGACCAGTTCGCTGTAAGATGGATCCATATTTCAAACTAGAAGAACATCCTGACGGCACATCAGGAAAAGATGGAAATATGGCATACACCTATCTTGTGAACGATGCTCAAAATGTATTGCATCCGTTACTTGACAAGGTGTCAAAATGGTATGAGGAGAATTTTGGCGGATGGAGAATGGTTGTAGATAAATCACGTTACCCTGTGTTCAGCATAGAACTAATCAATGATAAGTTGAAGAGCAACATGCAGGACACAGGCTTCGGCATACAGCAATCGCTGCCCATAGTCGTGGCTGCTTGTAGGCAGTACGACAACCCGACGTTGGTTATCATAGAAGAACCTGAAACGCATTTGAACCCTTCTGCACACGCTGCAATGGGAGAGTTGCTTGCAAAGGAAGCCATGTTAGATGATAACAAAGCCATAATGATAGAGACACACTCTCAGAATCTGATGATGAGATTGCGGACATTGATAGCAAAAGGAGAGTTGAAACGTGAGAACGTAGCTTTGTACTATGTTGACTATGACAAAGCTACCTTCAAGAGCAATCTCAGCGAAGTGACTATAAAAGACAATGGCGAGGTGGAAAACTGGCCTGATCATATGTTTAAGGACACATTGAATGAGGCGCTGGCACTGCGTAACGCACAATTATCGAAGAGGTCATGAAGGTGAGAATTGACAAGAGCGTTTTTGATGATGCGATAGACGATATGAGACAGTTAGAATTGAATTTTCTGCTGAATATTATCATCTATAAAAAACGTTATGAACTGAAGGTAACAGACAGTGAAGTGCTTAAAAGCGACAGCTATGGCAGACTGCCACAGACTGAAAAAGAAATCATTGAGCAGGCGATTACCGATACTATTAGATCTTCATCATTTGATTCGGATTGCGAGGTGGCTGTAGACGGTGAAACAGAGTATGAGTTGAAAAAATTCTCACCCTCTGAAGCTATCGTCTATCTGTTACAACCATTGTCAATCATTTTGGAAAATGGCTTGAATGACTCATATCTAATGAAAGTTATTTTCCATCTGTTTGACCAAACAGGAGAGTTGACTAGTCGTATGAATGAAGGCTGGATAAGATTTGAGAATGCCGGTGGATGCTCGAATGTGAAGAATTTCCTTAAAGCGCGCATAAATAGTTATGGCAACAAATTGAAGTTCCTGAACTGCTATGTGTTGCTTGACGGAGACCGCCGCTATCCTACAGACCCCGAGCCCAATAAGAAATACAAAAAGCTTAAAGAGCAACTAGATGAATGGGGTGTGTGCTACCATGTATTGGAGAAGCGGAGCATGGAAAACTATATGCCTGACGAGGCGATTGATTCTTTCGAGACAGCAGAGACACGTGCATGGATAATGGCTTATCTCTCACTAACACCAGAACAGAAAGACCACTTCAGCATCGCAGAGGGGTTTACAAAGGATCTCAATAAATTCCAAAAGGAGAGAGTAAAACAACGCGAAAGCCTGTTGTCCACTAAAGATATTAATAGGAGGAAAAAGTCGTATGTGAGGTGCTACTTGCACATCGACGAGCAAGCTTTCTACGGGAGTGTATCAAAAGGTAATTTTCTACACTTGGAGAAAGGATTGAAGGTCAAGGACTTTAAAGTACGATACCCTGAAAAGTTTAATGACAGTGTAGTAGTTTACAGGAAGAATATGCTTAAAAGAACAATACATCAAAAAGACCCTTTGGAATTAGAGCATATAGCTGAAAGCGTCCGAAACTTGATATAAAAATATAGAATAAGATGAAGAAGAGCATCAACATAGAAACTCGTAGTATGTCAAAGATACTTGACGACTTACGACAAGGTATCATTCAGATTCCTCCCTTTCAGCGTGAGTTTGTATGGGAAAGGAGCAAGATTCGTGACCTGTTTGATAGCATTAAAAACGACTACCCAATAGGATCTATACTGCTATGGAAACCCATGGAACAAAAAAACTGGCAGTGCAAGCCTATAGGCAGTTACACCCTGCCCGAGAGTAAAGGGCAGCAAGTTTATGTTTTGGACGGCTATCAGAGACTATCGTCTCTCTTCGGATGTCTTACAAATCCCGATAAGTCGGAGCTGATCTATGATGCCAAACAACGTAGCGAGACATTTGGCTTATACTATGACCTTGATGATGAGTCGTTTGTTTATATGGGAGGACGTAAGCCACATCCCTGGCAGGTGCCAGTGTATATAATGATGAGTACTATGGACTTCAGACGCTATTCACGTAGGTATCTGGAGCCCCATGTAGAAGAGGAAAAATTGGAAACATATCTTGACAGAGCAGATGCATTCTCACGCAGTTTGGTGGAATATAAGATGGCCGTGATTGAAGTGACTAATGCCGAGTTGGATGATGCGGTTGATATTTTCTCACGTATCAATTCGAAAGGAACCGAAATATCACCCGACTGGATGGTGAATGCTCTGTCCTATAATGAAGGTTTCAGTTTTGCCATAGAGATAGATAACCTGATAATGCGCCTAGAGCGTTATCACTTTAATGGAATCTCTCGTACAGCACTATTCAGATGCTACCAAAGTGCATTTGATGACAGAATGTACATAGACCAGTCAAATATAGAGAAACTAGCAAAGAGGAATGACTTTGTGGCGGTTGTAAAGGAAACCACACCGCACATAGAGCGTGCTGTTAGATTTCTATATAAAGACTTGAACGTAATCGACAACAAGTTGTTGCCATATAATACCCAACTGATATTCTTGATGACTTTTTTCAAGAAAACCAGCAATCCTACGAAAGATCAGATTGCAGCTCTGAAAGAATGGTTTTGGACTACAAGTTACTCTAATTATTTCACCATATATTCGTTGTCGAGTCAGAGAAAGGCTTTTGCACAGTTCGTTGATTATCTAGACGGCAAGAACGACAGTATGATTTTTATGGATGAGGACAGACAGAGATTATCAACACTTGCAATGCCTGACAGAATATCGCTGGCATCGGTGCGATGCAAGTCATTGTTGTTATTTGAATTAAATTACTATAGGGAAGTGACAGGTGACACACCACATGCTGGAGGGCTGAATATGAAAAAGATCGCTATGCAGGAAGAGAATACACCTGCAAACATTGTACCTCTATCCGGATTGGAGAAAAAATTGAGATGGGGTTACAGTGAATTGCCTCAACAGGTGATGGAAAACGAAAAATTAAGAAAAGCATTCTTCCTACCCGAGCACTTTTCTATGAATGTTAAGGAGTTTCTGAAAAACAGGTTGGCAATAATTAGCCAGCAAGAAAAGGAGTTTGTGGAAAAACTAGCCATGACATATACAGTGTAGTCAATAAATTGTTTTGGCTAAGTTGGTGAGTTATCAAGACTCTGTTTCAGTAGTACATAGTTATTGAAAATATGTAAATGAGAATGATACTTAAAATTTGTTCCGAATTGTTCAGAGTTGTTCATATATCTCTACTTGCCTCTTTTCTAATTCCGTCGTCGCTCTTAGTGGCGACGGAATTTGCGTAACTATTTGAGGCACAAAGTAACGCAATAGTGATAAAATTCTGTTAATCAATGGATTAACAAAAAATTGCGATTTGTAAAGGATTGAAAAATTCAAATGCTTGATTATCAAGCATTAAAGGGTTGAAAAGGGAATTTTTTCCCTTTGTTTCCCTCTCAGGACCCCCCAACCGCCCTGCGGAGCGAGTCTGAAAACCACTTTCAAAAATGCGCTATATGCAGGGCAAATGTGCGGTAATTGAGCTCACATGTGTGGATGAATCCGAACAACAGTTTGGTTTCGTCCACACCATTCCTGGAATTGTGTTATGTATTGAGGCAGTTCAAGCGAACGATGTTATCAATGCGACCGCTGGCGCTTCGGAGTGACGGCGAGCGCAGCGTTATGTTTTGCAGGTGGATGCTACAATACCATTAATGCAATATTATCGAAATAACAAAGAAACCAGGAAAAGACAGAAAAGTGCCAAAATATGCCTTTTTTTTGGGCACTGTAAAAACACCCATATCAGTAAGTTAGCTTGTATGACATCAGGCGATTTTTTCGCATCTTTTCAATTTGTCTTGCATTCAAAATAAAAAATGGTTGATAATCAGCCACTTGCGGGGTTACGGGGCTGCTGCCCCGCTCAGTCTGTCAAGACCCCCCGACTGCCCTGCGGAGCGCAAAACGAAAACTGCTTTTTGATAATGCGCTATATGCAGGGCGATTTTGGCATTGTGCGGTGATGATGCTGACGTGCGTGAGCGCATCTGACACGCAGTATCGGTTGCGCTTATGCTCGTCAATACCGCTGTGATCTGTGCGACAACATCGTGCCTTGAACTTGTTCCAGGCTTGATGTTGTGCTCTGGCTCTGGCGACGGGCGGTGGAGTGCAGGCAAGGGAGCGCAGAATGGCGACAGAGGCTGGAGTGGGCCCAAGGCTCACAGCTCCGATACCCCTGAGCGCAGCGAAAACAGCGGGGCGCGGAGGGAATGAAGTGGAGACACAAGATGAGTGGAGTCATCGTGAGTGCCAGGCGGGATGCAGGCGTTGCGGGGCAATCTCCGATTGAGCATCGGGCTTGCGTAACGTCAGGATCGGGTTGAGGACGAAGGACGAGCCCGATACCAGTGCAGCGAGCCGGGTGCATCCCCGCACCCGCCGTAAGCAGACCGCCTTGAATCGCAGGTGTTGCACTGTCGATGACGCAGCGAAGCGCAGTGCGGAACGGGAATGACCGCAGCAGCCGGCTGTATGGGGTGTCGGCGCGGCCAGTGAGCCTGACCAGGCACTCTCCAGCCGATAAGTCAGTCATTCGGAGCGGACGCAGACGGAGCGGAACGGCCATCGGCAGCGGGGTTCGCGGGTGGGCCAATCGCTACAGGCGATGATTAGGATCTTGTCACAGAGATAGGCTTCCTCGTACCGCTATCAATATGGATTCGCGACACGGAGGCCTAAAGAAATGCCTGCTAAGAATATGCAAACAATGTGTCCATTATCATAGCCTTTAATGATGGCGTTAAACGCTCAGCGCTGATGGGACAAGACCCAGGCGATACGTTCGCTGGTAAAGGCATTATCTATCGCTGAATGGTGATCGCACCCCTCCAAGGGCTGGAAATTGACTTCACCACCCAAGAGCCTGATGTCGTCAATCATCTGCACATACTTGCTGTAGTTTCCTTCACGGGTTCCCTTGGTGCAAAGCAGCGGTGTGCTGCCCAAGTCGGGTACACCCATTCCACGGTAGGCGCCCGAAGCCGCCATGGCTGCTGTGAAGTAGTCAGGATAATCTTTCACGATGTGCCACACGCCATCGCCTCCCATCGATGCTCCAAAGATGTAGATCCTGTTGGGGTCGGCGCCGAAGTCCTGCACATACAGGTCGGCCAATGCTTTGACAAACGGGTTGTAGGACGGGCATTTTACCGGCCCTTGGGGACGGGGGCCTCCTGGGATGCGGCGTCCCGATCGTTTGGGCGGGGGATTATAACCAGACCATGACGATTCATCCTCGCATTGGGGAACCAAGAAATAGGCTTTGATGCCCTGCTCAGCGAGGTAGTCATAAATTTGGGCGATGCCAGGCGACCTCAGTTGCTGTTCGTTGTCACTGCCGGTCCCACTGCCGCCATGCAGGTAGATGATGATTGCGGGACGGGCGGTATCGGTCGGGGCTGTCAACGCCGCCCTATACCGGATCTTCTTCTTGTCAATTTTCACCGTTTTTTCGGCGAAAACATAGAACAGGTTGTCACCCTTGCTCCTGCCTTGTGCGCTAGCGCCAAGGTCCCATGTGACGGCAACTGCCGCCAGTATCAAAAATATCAGAATCTTTTTCATGCCGCAAGTTACTAAAAATCTTCGAAATACCCCCAAAGAATATTCAAATTCACTTTAAACAATAATTGTAGAAGAATGTGAATAATCAAGTCAGGCATCGCCATCGATGAGCGGTGGGAGCGGGTTCTCACTGCTCCGTCAGTTGCTTGCACTTACCGACGGGTGGTTCGGTCAATGTGATACGAACCACGGCTGTCCG
>ONYP01000044.1 GCA_900322135.1 uncultured Prevotellaceae bacterium | reverse complement strand
CACATCCTTGTCGCTATGGTCAAGAATGGCACCTTATATGGTGAAATTCAAAAAAACTAGAAAAATCATCATTTTTCTTGCATATGAACATAGAATGCCTTTTGCTTAAACTTTCTTGGCTGTTTCGAGTCTTAAATGTAACTTTGCACGAGTTATTGCGATGTCGATGAAACGAGTAGTGATAATCGGTTCCGGTAATGTGGCGACTAGCCTGGCTCATGGCTTGGCCGCATGTTGTGAGGTGGCTCAGATCTATAGCCGCCAGTTGTCTCATGCCCAGGCGTTGGCGACGGCTGTCGGGTGTCTTGATGCCACTGACGACCTGCTCGCTCTCGTCCCCGATGCCGATGCCTACATTATCGCCGTGCGCGACGACGCCATTGCCCAGGTCATCGCTGCCACGCCCGACAACGGCGCCCTGTGGGTGCACACCTCGGGCAGCAAGCCGATAGACCTGTTCACGGGTCATCGTGCCCGTTGTGGCGTGCTGTGGCCCATGCAGTCCTTCTCGCGCGAGATGGTCGTGCCGCTCGACGAGGTGCATTTCTTTGCCGAGTCCAATAATGAAGCCGCTCTTGAAGACTTGCTGGACCTGGGGCACATGCTGTCCTGCCATGTGGTCGTGGCCGACAGCCGCCAGCGCTTGCAGTTGCATGTGGCATCGGTGTTCTCCTGCAATTTTGCCAATCACATGTGGACGCTGGCCCACGAGGTGCTCGACGAGGCCGGATTGCCGTTCGAGGCGATGCTGCCGCTCATCCGCACCACCGTCGACAAACTCGACCGCTTGTCGCCCGCCCAGTCCCAGACCGGGCCTGCCATGCGCCACGACCTTAAGGTTGTTGCCAACCATCTGTCCATGCTCGATGGCGATAAACGCGAGATTTATGACCTGTTGTCGCAATCCATTATGAACCGTAACCCGCTTGATGACAATGCTTAATAATCTTGAGAAATATGATGTGGTGCTGGGCAGCAATTCGCCCAGGCGTCGGGAACTGCTCAACGACATGGGTGTCAAGTTTCGTGTCGAGGCCATCAAGGGCATCGACGAAGCCTATCCCGCCAACCTGCCTGTCGAGGAGATTCCCGTCTATCTCGCCCGCATCAAAGCCGAGGGACAT
This sequence comes from uncultured Prevotellaceae bacterium, assembly GCA_900322135.1. Lineage (GTDB taxonomy): Bacteria > Bacteroidota > Bacteroidia > Bacteroidales > Muribaculaceae > Sodaliphilus. Next base: position 29,995 of record ONYP01000044.1, on the reverse strand, counting down.
CCCTTGAAGGCCGGCGAACTGCTCATCACTGCCGACACCGTTGTCGTCCTCGACGAGGAGGTGCTGGGCAAACCCGTCGGTGAGGCCGATGCCCACCGCATGCTGCGCGCCCTCTCGGGGCGTGCCCATCGCGTCATCAGTGGCGTGTGTGTCACCACGGCTGAGCGTGTCGAGTCGTTTGCCGACACGAGCATCGTCCACTTTGCTGAACTAACCGATGACGAGATTGACTACTATATTAAGCATTACCGCCCGCTGGACAAGGCCGGAGCCTACGGCATCCAGGAATGGATCGGCAATATCGGCATCTCGGGCATCAGCGGCGATTTCTATAATGTGATGGGCCTGCCCACACGCAAACTCTACCAATTGCTGAAAACATTTTAAATCAAGGATAAGATGAAAAACCTTTTAAGGAATATCATGTTGATGGTTGTCTGCAGTGTGTCACTGACTGTAGCGGCTCAGACCGAGCCCTTAGACACCGTCTACTTCTATAGGACATGGGCCGAGATGCTTAATTTTGCGCCGTCAGCCTATATTGTCAACCCATTCATAGATGTCTATTCTGACTGTGAAATCTATATCGAGACTGGAGATGAAGAGACCAACAAGTTGATAGAAGACGAATACATCGCCTTTTCATGCGATAATTCTGTATGGCTCCTCAACAGTAAATATCTCAAGAAGAATTTCAGTGGCGATGTGCGGGGGCATCAGGGTTTTGTTCCCGTGTACTTCAATGACAAGACGGCTTTTATCACTTCCTATGGTCCTGTGAGCGTGAAGGAAGTCCTTTTTGGCAACTCCGATGATGGGACAACCTTGAGCAATATGGATTACTTCTACATTGACTTTGTGACCAGCACGGTGCACAGGGTAACAAACGAATACCTAAGCCATTTGCTTGAGGACTACCATGACCTGCAGATGCGTTACGAGGGCATGAAGGACTACAAGAAGCGCTATATCATCGAGGATTATTTCTTCAAGTATATCGACCGTGCCACCGAAGATTTCATGCACCCTAATATTCTGGACTTGGTAGAGTGATTAATAAATGATATGCTGAACAGGTTGCACATTATTGCTGCTCTTATGTTGGCGTTCTGCTCATTGCATTGCGCTGCCGATGAGTATATCGAGAGAGATACGGTATACTTCTACAACTCTTGGGAGCAGATGATGCAAGCGATGCCCGACACGATGATTATTGACCTTGCAATTGACTATTTTTCGCCGTTCGAACTGTATTTTGTGTCAACCGACAAAAAGGCCAACAAGAGAATCAAGAAGGAATACATCGCCGCCACCCTGGGCGACAGCACATGGCTCATCAACAGTAATTATCTCAGGGAGTATTTTAAGGGTGACAGCAAGAATCTGCATGGCTATGTGCCCGTGTTCTTCAGCGAGAAAGTGGCCTATGCGGTGGCCGAGGAGTATTCCTATGCCGAGTTGGGAGACATCGCATTCAATGTGGTTTCGACTTACAATTACTACATTGATTTCAAACGACACAAGGTGATTAGGGTCGATGAAAAAACGCTGAGCGCTATTCTGACTGATTATAATGACTTGAGGATGCGGTATGAGGGCATGAATAATAAAGGTAGGTCCGCAATCGTCAACGATTTTTTCCTCCAGTTTGTGGACAGGGCTGCCGATGACCCCATACGCCCCGACATCACAGAGTTTATTGACAAAACCAGCACTATCCAGTGAAATACTTATTACGACATATCGCTGCCATGATGCTCGCAGTTGCACCGTTACTGTCACAAGCCGTAGAAGTGCAACACGACACGCTCTATTTCTATAATACATGGGATCAGATGTTGTATTTTGAACCTGTGAGCATGTTGCGCGATCCGTTTATCTTCGCGCAAACTCCGTTGCAAATATTTTTTGAGATTGAAGATGAGAAATGGAACAGCGTAATCGAGCACGACTTTATGGGGGCATCAATAGGTGATAGCATCTGGTATGTTAACAGTAACTATCTAAAGAAGCATTTTGATGGGGATGTCAACCTCTTAAAAGGCTATATACCGCTGTATTTTAATGAGAAAGTGGCCTATTTCACATACGGAGGTTATCCCTATAGGGATTTTTATGAAGAAAGTTATTATAATGGAGAGTTGCATTATGAGATGTCCAGAATTGGTCAAGAAAGGTCCCTTATTCAGATAAATTGGAACTACTATTATATTGATTTTGAGCACCACAAGGTCCTCAAAGTGAATCACAAAGTGCTGAGCAACCTGCTCAAGGACTACCATGACCTGCAGATGCGCTACAAGGGCATGAAGGAATACAAGAAAAACGAGGTCATCGAGGATTATTTCCTCCAGTTCATTGACCGCGCTTCGTTAGATGCCATGCGGCCTGATATCCTGGATGTTGTTGATGATGAGCAATGAAACAATAGATAAGATAAAAATGACTTATAAACGAAATCTGTTAACCCTCCTCCTCTTTACACTGGTACTGACTGCCTGTTTGCGCAGCGGTCATAGTGCTGGCAAGGTCCTTGAGCAGCAGGACTCGGTGATTACCCATGCCAGGCTGCTCTCGATGCAGCGCGAAGCGGGATATACCCTGGTCACTGTCGCCGACCCGTGGAAGGGTGGGGTGCTGCACCGCTATGTGCTGGTGCCGCGTGACTCGGTGTTGCCCGATAACCTGCCCGAAGGGACTGTGGTGCGTACGCCGGTGCAGCGTGCCTTGGTCTATTCGTCGGTGCACACGAGCCTGTTGGGCGAACTCGGTGCCATCGACGCGGTGCGTGGTGTTGTCGATAGCCAATATTTCATTGACTCAACCATTGTCAAGGGTGTGGCTGACGGTGCTATCGCCGATTGCGGCAACTCGATGAACCCCACCGTCGAGAAGGTCATCGACATGCAGCCCGATGCCATACTGCTCTCTCCCTATCAGGATGCCAGTTACGGCCAGATTGCCAGTCTTGACATCCCCATCATCGCGTGTGCCGACTATCTGGAGTATGACCCGCTGGGCAGGGCCGAGTGGATGAAATTCTATGGCGAACTCGTGGGCAGGCAGGCCGAGGCCGACAGTCTCTACAATGTCGTGACCAATGACTATAACCAGGTGCGCGAGGCCGCTGCAGGCGCCAACTCGCGTCCCACGGTAGTGACCGAGATGGTCATCAGCGGCGTGTGGAATGTGCCTGGTGGACAGAGTTACATGGCGCGTATCATCAGTGATGCCGGTGGCGACTACCTGTGGGCCGATGATGAGAATACGGGTTCCCTGGCGCTGGATTTCAACCAGGTTCTCGCCAAGGCCCAGAACGCCGACTACTGGTTCATCAAGTGGACCAACATCAACTCGCTCAAGGACCTGCAGGGTGCCTATGACCTGAACAAGGAGATGGCGGCCTTCCAGAACAAGCGCGTCTATGTGTGCGATACCGACAAGACCCGTTTCTTTGACCGCATTCCGTTCCATCCCGATGTGCTGTTGCGTGAGTTTGCTGCCATCATGCATCCTGGATTGTTCCCCGATTACAAGCAGCAGATGTATCACCATATCGATTAAGCCGTTATGTCTCACAGCCGTTATGTCATCACATTGATTGCCTTGACGCTGCTGCTGGTGATTCTGTCACTGGCATGTCTCGTCTTCGGTTCGGTGGATATTCCTGTGGGCAGTATAACAGACATCGTCATGGGTGAGGGCAGCGGCAACAAGGCATGGGACATCATCATCCTGCAGTCGCGCATTCCCATGATTATCACTGCCGCGCTGGCCGGAGCCGCATTGTCGGTGTCGGGCCTGTTGCTGCAGACAACTTTCAACAACCCGCTGGCGGGACCGTCGATTCTGGGAGTCTCGTCAGGCGCCGGCTTGGGTGTCGCCATCGTCATTCTGGCAATGGGCGGCTCGTTGGGCGGGCTGCTGGGCGAGAGCGTGGGCAGTTACATCGCCATCCTCGTGGGTGCCATTCTGGGTGCTGCGGTGGTTTTAATTCTGCTCATCGCCTTCTCGGCCATCGTGCGCAGCAACACGATGCTGCTCATCATCGGCATCCTCGTGAGCTACCTCACCTCGAGCGTGGTGCAGTTGCTCAACTCGGTGGCTACCGAGGAAGGGGTACATAACTATGTGTCATGGGGCTTCGGCAACTTCTCTGGTGTGAGTGCTGCACAGATGCCGCTCTATGCAGGCATTATCATCGTGGCGCTTTTCGGCTCGGTGATGATGGTCAAGCCCTTGAACGCCTTGTTGCTCGGTGCTCGCTATGCCCGCAATCTGGGCATCAATGTGTCGCGAACGCGTAACATCCTGCTCATCATCACTGGCGTGCTGACAGCGGTGGTGACGGCCTATTGCGGCCCCATCGGCTTTATCGGCCTGGTGGTTCCCCACATTGCCCGCATGTCGTTAGGGACAAGTAACCATGCCCGCCTTGTGCCCACTACCATGCTGGCGGGTGCAGTCATTGCCCTGCTGTGTTCACTGGCCAGCGTGAGCAGTCCACACGGCATTATCCCCATCAATGCCATCACGCCCGTCATCGGCGTGCCCATCATCCTGTATATTATCCTTAATCGTCGTCGTATCCAATATTTTAACTGATTTCTATGACTGTTCCTGCTCCTATCATATCAACTGGACATCTTGCGGTGGGTTACCGCAACGGCAAGCAGCAAGTGACTTTACTCAAGGACTTGAATCTCTCCTTGTACAGAGGGGAACTCGTGGCGTTGCTGGGGCAGAACGGCGCCGGCAAGTCGACCCTGTTGCGTGCCCTCACATGTGACGAGAGCCCCCTGGGAGGAACGATTGAGATCGATGGCAAAAACCTGCTGGAAATGAGCCAGAAGGAGCGCTCGAGGCTCATTGGACTGGTGTCGACCGAACGCATCCAGGCCGGAGCCCTCACCGTTACCGAACTCGTCGGGTTGGGGCGCCATCCCCACACCGGTTTCTTGGGGCGCCTGGACGAGGACGACAAAAAAATCGTGCATCAGGCGATGGTGGATGCCGGTATTATCGGCAAGGCCGATGAGTATATGGCATCGTTGAGCGACGGTGAGCGTCAAAAGGCGATGATAGCCCGTGCGCTGGCCCAAGAGACGCCTGTCATCATCCTTGATGAGCCGACGGCCTTCCTTGATGTAGCAAGCCGCATCGAGACGATGCGCCTGTTGCGTAACCTTGCCCATGAGCGCGGCAAGGCCGTGTTGCTGTCCAGTCACGACATCTCCCAGTCGCTCATGCTTGCCGATAAACTGTGGCTCATCACCACCGATCGCCAGGTTCTTACCGGTCCCACCCGCCAACTGGTTGCGGATGGGGCAATGGACCGTCTCTTTGAGAACCGCGACATCCACTTCAACCCCGACATCCTTGACTATTCTTTCTGATAGGTTTCTGTCGCTTTTTTCCATCTTGCTGATCATCCCGCAACGGCGAAAAATGGGGCGAAATTTCCTGTTTTTTGCCAAGTTGAGGCCGTTTTTCACTTGAGGTCGCCCAATCCCCGCCAAGGCCCATAAACACTGGCTTTTTCAGCATTTGAGGGTGCCTTGACGAGGCACTTTATGGCCCAAAAATTTGGTCAATTCAAATGATTTACATACCTTTGCAATGCAAACCAATTACTAACAACTTATGCTAAGACGATTTTTTTTAGCGCTTGCTGTTGTGATTGCTGTGTCTGCCGTTGGGCAGGATTTTAAGTTGCACGCTACCAAATATCACCCTGGACAGGGTGGTGCTGGTTGGGTAACAGCAAGCGGAGACCGAATCAACTATGATAAGTTGAAAAACTATCAGATTCGATGGGTCGCCCTTTCGCCCGACATGTTCTCGCAACATGGGTTTAAAATGGGTGATGTGATTATTGTGGAGAGTGAATCAACCCCTGCCATCAATGGCGAGTGGGTTGTGAAGGACAAGATGGGCAAGCGCCTGCGCAAGCGCATCGATTTCCTCACTCCGCGAGGTGACAAGTACAACTTCCGTAACGGTTCAGTCACCATTCGCAAAAAACACTGAACTTTACACGAATCCGTAGTGATTCATTAAGTAATGATTGGGACGGGACAGATTACCTCTGTCTCGTCCCAATCGTTTATGACTCATGGATGGTCACTCCACCATCACCTCATCGGTAAAGATCCACGAACGCCGGTCATGTGAACTGGCCAGGATGCGCAGGTAGCGCGCCTTGGCTTTGCCTTCCCAGCTCCATGTGTGGAACGACAGCCCGCGGCGCAGGTCTTTCTCGCTCGTCTGGCGGTGTAGTTCGCGCCAATGGGTGCCGTTGTCGCTGCTCTCGATGACCAGCAGGGCCGGCAGATAGATGTCGGGGCCTGCATTCTGCATGAAGTCCATGCTGATGCTGTTGAAGTCCATGCGCTTGCCCAGGTCGATAATCAGATGCACGCAACTGTCGCCGATGAAGCCTTGCCAGCGGCCGTCGCCATGCCGCCAGCCGCCTCTCAGCCCGTCGGTCAGGGTCGTGACACCTGCTGCGGGATAATAGCGGTTATAATTACGCAGGTAGGTTACCTGGGCGTTCTGCCCCTTGTGAGGCCACACGGTCTTGCTCTCGGGGCGTTCGCCTATCTCGTGGCGCAGGTCAAATGTGTTCACGCCTTGGTCAAGAAGTGATGTGGTCATGGTGGTGGCACGCTCGCGGATGTCGCTGCCCGCTTGGCCGCACCAGGCCTCTTCGGCAATGGCAAGCAGGCGGGGGTAGAGACGGTGCTCGACAGTGGCGCAGTCGGTGATATACTCGGTCCAGACGCATGCCTGCATACCCAGGACATGGGCCTGCTGGTGCTCATCAAGGTTGGTCAGGGGGTCAAACGACGCCACATGGTCAAATGGCAAGTAACTCCAGTCGCTCGGTGACCCGGTAGGCGCATCCTGGTTGCGGCTCAGGTAGCAATGGCTGTTGGGCACCATGACCACATCATAACCGTTATCGATGGCGCGGCGGGCATAGTCGGCATCGCGCCACACCATCGCCGTCTTGACGGGATGGGCGGCATTGCCGTCGGCGATGATTTCGTCCCAACCGATGAGTTTGCGGCCATGTTCGTTCAGGTACCGGTTCACATGTGAGATGAGGTCGGCCTGCAAGGCTGCTGTTTTGTCGCTACCTAATTCCTTGAGGTGGGCTTGGCAACGCTGGCAGGTTTTCCATGCCGTCATGTTGGCCTCGTCGCCACCGATGTGGATATACTCCGATGGGAAAAGCTCCATGACCTCGTCGAGAACCCCACACAGGAATTCTAATGTTTTCTCGTTTGACGGGCACAGGTCGCCGCTGTTCATGCCGCTGATGAAGGCACCGCCGGGCGACTGAGTGAGTGCCCCGGTGTCCGATAGACAGGCCAGTTCAGGATAGACGGCCAGCACCTCCTCGCTGTGGCCGGGCATCTCAATCTCGGGAATGATGGTAATGCCGCGTTGGCTGGCATAGTCGATAAGCTCCCGCATTTGCTCTTTGGTATAGTAATAGCCATAAGCGTCTTGGGCATGTCCTGCCTTGCGCGTGTCCACAAAGCGGCGGTCCTTGTTGCTCCACCACTCGGTCCAATCACTCTGCGTGCGCCATGCTGCCACCTGGTTGAGCAGTGGATAACGGTCAATCTGCAAGCGCCATCCTGCGGCATCGGTCAGGTGCAGGTGCAGGCGGTTGAGTTTGATGCTTGCCATGATGTCCACCTGCCGCATGAGGCAATCCATGTCAAAGTAGTGCCTGGATAGGTCAAGCATGCAGCCGCGCCAACTGAAGCGGGGTGCGTCACTGATGTTGCAGCATGGCAGCATGCCGTTGTGTGACAGCTGCTTGAGCGTTTGCCCCGCGTGGAGAAACCCGGCCTCGTCATTGGCTGCCACAAGCAGTGTGTCGCGGGTGATGTGGAGCCTGTAACCCTCGGCGGGCAGGGGCTCGCTCTTGATGATACACACGCGGCTCGCCCGGTCATCATGATAGGTCGAGAAATCTTGCAGATAGATGTTCGTTGCCATGTCGCCGCATGTGTTCTCGATGCGGTAGGGAATGGAGAAGTCAAAGCCGTCGCCTTGGTTCCAATGCACCTCTTGGGGCATTGGAATGAGCGTTTGCGCTGCAGTGACAACGCTAGCCAGAATGTTGAACAGGTTCATTTATTGTGAGATGGTTGGTAATGTGCCGCTTGGGGACATTCAGTCCTGGATAGGGTAGGCTGCCTTGTGCTGGTTCAAGGCTTTGAGAGCAGCTTCAATGGTGTTGTCATAGCGATTCAGGATGATGTAGAACGCCTGGGTGCCGAAGGTGTCGCGGGCAATCAGAGCCTTGAGGTTGGTGACAATGACATCGCGTGACAGATTGATGTAATACCAGCGTGGAGTGATGCCGTTGCGGGCAGCAAAGTCGGCAAAATCCTTGAGCAGGAATTCGTCGCTGGGAGCGCTGCTCAGGAATTCAGTGTAGTCCTCCATCTTACTGAGTTCACTGCGGTGATTATTGCAGTAGTTGAAGGCGTAGCGTTGCAGCAGTCCGGCATTGGCGACATCGATATAGTAACTCGTGAAGCCTGTGGTGTCGCGGGCTACAAATATGTCAGGCACGATGCCGCCGCCACCATAAACGGTGCGGCCGAACATCGTGGTAAACACTTGGCTCTTGTCAATCTTCATGCTGTCGCGGCTGTAGAGTTCCCCGCTGGTGTAACGGTCCAGCAACTCTTTCTCGTAGTTGAGCCAGCCCTCTTTATAGTCCTTCTGGATGCAGCGGCCGCTCGGGGTGTAGTAGCGGGCCGTCGTTAAGCGGATAGCGCTCTGGTCTGGCAGGACGAATTCTTTCTGCACGAGACCTTTACCAAAGGAGCGGCACCCGACGATGAGACCACGGTCGTTATCCTGCATGGCACCGGCAAAAATTTCGCTGGCGCTGGCGCTGAACTCATCGATGATCACGGCCACTTCGGCATCCTGGAACGAGCCGTTGCCGTCACTCCACACCTCGGTATCGTCTTGTCGGTTGCGGCCCTTGGTGAAGACGATGGGTTGATTGGCGGGGAGGAATTCATTGACCATCAGAATGGCCATCTCCATAAAGCCGCCGCCATTGCCGCGCAGGTCAATCATGTACCGCTCGGCACCATCTTCATTCAGGCTGGCAAGGGCGGTGATGAATTCGTCGTAGGTGTGGCGTCCAAACTGGTTTACCTTGATGTAGCCAGTGATATCGTCAATCATGTAATAGGCATCAACCGAGTTGACCGGGATGTCGCCTCGCGTAACGGTGAAGGTGAGCGTCTTCTTGGTGTTCTGGCGCTTGATTCCCAGTTTCACCTTGCTGCCCTTGGCTCCGCGCAACCGTTTCATGACATCGGTGTTGGACATATTAGGACCAGTGGCTACCGAGTCGTCGATGGTGACGATTTTGTCTCCGGCCATCAATCCCACTTTCTCGCTGGGACCTCCCGAAATGACCTCTACCACGCCGATGGTGTCATTGACCATCACAAACGAGATGCCGATGCCGCTGAACGAGCCGTTCAGGTCGTCGGTGGCGGCTTGCAGGTCCTCGGCGGTAAAGTAACTCGTGTGGGGGTCAAGATTGCTCAAAATCTCAGGAATGCTCAGTTCGATGAGGTCATCCAGGTTGGTCGTGTCGACATAGTTCTGAGCAATGAGGTTGAGGATGGAGTTGAGTTTGCGGTCGTTCTCAGCAACCTTGTTGTTGTTAGGGAAGTGCAGACCGATGAACAAGCCCACCACCACCGCCACGGCAATGGCGATGGATATCCCGATGTAATTCAATGTAGGCTTAGTGTTCATCTTCTTTTACTGATTTCAGTGTTAAGACTGGTTTATAATTTCCAATGCTCCTTGATTTCACTCAACAATCCGTGATGCTTGTGGATGACCGATGACAGTTCCAGGTTCTCGGTAATCGGGAACACGGCCTTGTGCTTGTTCAGCGCCTTGAGAGCCTGTTGAACGGTTTTGTCGTTGCGGTTGATGATAGGGTAGTAGGCTTGGCTGCCAAAGATGTCCCTGGCAATGAGCGCCTTCAGGTTGGTCAAAATCATGTCACGGGATTGGTTGATGTAGTACCATCGTGGCGTGACTCCGTTCTCGGCGGCATAGTCGGCGAACATGTTGATCAGTTCCTCGTCGTTGGGCGCCATGCGCAAGAATTGCTTGTAGTCTTCCATCTTGCTGAGCGATGAACGGTTGTCGTTGCTATAGTTGAAGGCAAACCGCTGGAGCAGTCCGGCATTGTTGATTTCGTTGTAGTAGCCTGTCATGCCGCTGGTGTCGCGCGGCACAAAGATGTCGGGCACGATGCCGCCTCCGCCGTAAACGGTGCGGCCATGGGATGTGGTGAACTTCTGGCTCTTGTCGACCTTGATGCTGTCAACATGGTCCATTTCCCCATGCTTATAGCGTTCGACAAGTTCGTTGGCATACTCCTCCATGTCACCGCGCTTGTACTCCTTCTGGATACACCGTCCACACGGGGTGTAATAGCGCGCTGTGGTCATGCGGATGGCGCTGCTGTCGGGCAAGATGAACTCTTTTTGTACCAGAGCCTTGCCATAGGAACGGCAACCGATAATCAGGCCGCGGTCATTGTCCTGCATCGCACCGGCAAAAATCTCGCTGGCGCTGGCGCTGAACTCATCGATGAGCACGGCAACCTCGGCATCCTGGTAGTGGCCGGTGCCATCGCTCCATGCTTCGCTGTCATCGCGCTTGTAACGGCCACGGGTGCACACAATCAGCTCATTGGCGGGCAGGAACTCATTGGCCATGCGCACCGCCATCTCGATGAAGCCACCGCCGTTGCCGCGCAGGTCTATCATGTAACGCTTGGCGCCATCTTCCTCCAGGCTCTTCATGGCGACCATGAACTCCTTATAGGTGTTGCGTCCAAACTGGTTGATCTTGAGGTACCCGGTATTCTTGTCCAGCATGTAGTAGGCATCTACCGAGTTGTGGGGAATATTGCCGCGTGTGATGGTAAAGGAGAGCGTCTTGTCGCTGTTGAGGCGCTTGATGCCTAGGGTCACTGTGCTGCCCTTGGGGCCACGCAGCAGTTTCATCACCTTGGCCTTGGTTGAAGTTTCGCCCACCACCGGCTTGCCGTCGATGGTGACGATGCGGTCACTGGGCACCAGGCCCACTTTCTCGCTCGGTCCCCCAGGGATGACCTCGGTGATGGAGGCGGTGTCGTTGATGAACTCACACTGGATGCCTATGTCGCTCGTCAATCCGTTTTTGCTCTCATTGGACGCCCTGAGTTCCTCGGCACTCATGTAAACGGTGTGCGGGTCCAGGTTGTTCAGGATTCCCGTGATGCTCATGTCAACCAGGTCATTCAGGTTGGTGGAGTCCACATAATCCTGATTGATGAGTGTCAGGATGGCGTTGATTTTGCGGTCATTATCGGCAATATACCGGTCAGGGGAGATGAGGTGGCCGAACAACACGCCCACCACCACCGCCATGGCTATGGCGAGGGGTAACCAGATTGGTTGGCGTGTGGGTCTTTGTTTCATTGTGCTTGTCGGTGACCTGTCGGGATTAGTGGGATTGTGATGCAATGTAATTGGCCACTTCTTGATAATGGCTCTCGCTGTTGTCGCTGGTGATGGCTACTGACTCATACTCGCCATTGTGCTTCCACAGGTGGATGATTTCGATGCCAGCACGGCACAGCAGATCAACACCGTCGTGCATGCGGTAATACTCTCCGAACACCACCCGTTGGATGCCGGCCTGGATGATGAGTTTGCTGCACTCCATGCAGGGCGATGTGGTCACATAGAGCGTCGCGCCGTCACTGCTGTTGTTGCTGCGGGCAACCTTGGTGATGGCGTTAGCCTCGGCATGCAGGACATAGGGCTTGGAGTGGTCGGCATCCTCCTCACACACATTCTCAAATCCTGCCGGTGTGCCGTTGTAGCCGTCACTGATGATCATCTTGTCCTTGACCAGCAGAGCCCCCACCTGACGGCGGCGGCAATAGGAATTCTCGGCCCAGATTTGCGTCATGCGCAGGTATCTGGAGTCGAGCAGCAGCTGTTTTTTCTCGCGAGTGTCCATTACTATGATATTAATCAGCAAAATTAGTTATTTTTTTTCTATCAAGGCTTTCTCTGCCGTTTTTTCTCATTGAAAAAGGTATTTATTTCGTTTTTTTGTTGATATCGAAGCCCAAAACCCCTTTTTCGGGTCTCGCGATTGTGAAAAAGTGTCACAATGCACCGTTTTTGGTTAAATCATTCAAACGGATGCAACATTATTGTCTTTTCTGCGTCTAATAAGGGTGTCTCTCATTACAATTGCAGGAAGTATAACCATAATGATATGATTATGAAAAAGAAAACAATGATGATGACCCTGCTGGCAGGTCTCCTGCTCGTGAGCAGTTGTGCCAGCAAGAAGGAACTGGAAGAGTGCAGGCAGCGCAGCCTGGGAATGATGCAGTCCTACAAGGAACTGAATGTCAATTATCAGGATGCTAAGGAGCAACTGGCTGCAGCCAATATGCGCGTCACCTCGCTCGAGGAGCAGCTGGCCCAGGCCAAGGCTGACTATAAGAGTCTGCAGGAGTCGCTTGACAAGAGCCTTGTCAATTCCAGCCAGAGCAATGTGTCTATCGAGAAACTCGTGGACCAAATCAACGAGAGTAACCAGTATATCCGACACCTTACCGACTTGAAGACCAAGAGCGACTCGCTCAACCTGGCGCTGACCAACAAGTTGACCCGCTCCCTCTCCAAGGAGGAACTCAAGGATGTTGATGTACAGGTACTCAAGGGCGTGGTCTATATCTCGCTGGCCGACAACATGCTCTACAAGAGCGGTTCCTACGAGATTAACGAGCGTGCCGCCGAGACGCTGTCCAAGATTGCCAAGATTATCAACGACTACGAGGACTATGATGTGCTCATCGAGGGCAACACCGATGATGTGCCCATCCGTCGTGAGAACATCCGCAACAACTGGGACCTCTCCTGTCTGCGTGCTTCGTCGGTGGTACAGGCCCTGCAGAACGACTACGGTGTCAATCCCAAGCGCCTGACCGCTGGCGGCCGTGGCGAGTACAATCCCGTGGTCAGCAATTCCACCGCCGTGGGTAAGCAGCGCAACCGCCGCACCCAGATTATCATCACGCCCAAACTCGAGGAGTTCCTCGAACTCATCGACGATGCCCCCGAGGATTAAATCCGTCATCACACATTAGCCGATAGGGTGGGCCCCGGGTCTGCATCGGCTGGTGCAAGAAACAAGCAAGTCCCTGACTCAGCGTCAGGGACTTGTTTTAACTAATTAACCTTCTAATACCATTAACATAAACCTTAAACATAATGGAAAAACTTACTGGTCTCACGACGCTCCGTTTTCCTCAATCTTAAAAACTAATACCATGAAAACCATTGCAAATTTAAAGCCAATTCTTTTTACCAGCCTAATTTTTCATCAAAAAAATGACCATTTTTAACACAAATTTGCAAAATTGGTCCAAAAATCGCCGAAATAACAGTTAAAACCACATAATAATATCATTTCGAAACCCCAAAATTCCACAAACCCCAATCGACTTCCGCCAGCAAGATCTCTTTAGAAAGAATGGCTGCCATCAGGTTGCTGGTGTTGTCTAATAAGTTGTTTATGTTGTTTGAAGAATATCAGTGCGGATGCTTATCAGAGCAATCAGAATAATCGGTTGTTTGAAAGATTCGGTGTTGTCCTTCGTGGCAGAATGAAGCGGATAAATGCTTTTGCGATTGCTAGATTGGTGAATTTTTGCGATATTTGCAAATCCAAAATATTACTTAGTCTTGGCGGCTCGCTGCCATGGCGGGTATCGGTTAGCCTGTTAACCCATTAAAACTATACGATATGAAGAAACTATTCTTACTTTTTCTGTCACTTGTAGCGGCACTCGGTGCAGTTGCCGAGATTACCGTTTGCGATGTGAGCCCCAATGCTAACGGACATTTCGACTGCCCTTATATCAAGAGCGGAAGCATCATCTGGGACCATGACAACCGCACACTCACACTGAATAATGCAGTCGTTGAATACACAAGCGAGACACCCTACGATTATGTTTATCCTATCCGTCTTACTGAAGATGAGGCGACCATTATCATCCAAGGAGAATGTAAACTGACCACAACGGGCTTTGTTGCTATAGGTTTTGAAGGCACTAATAGTAAAAATGTGACCATTCAAGGCGATGGCAACCTCTACCTCTCCAGCATTATGCGTGGCATTTATTGCAAATGCACTCGCCTGACCATCAAAGACATCACTCTGCAGACAACCAAAGGCATTAATAATGGAGATGCAGTGCTGTGTGCTCTTAAGTTTGACAATGTACAAGCAGACATCAACGGTGTAGTAGAAAGATTCGGTGAATCCATTACATTCCAGAACTGCGCTATCACTTTTCCTGAGGATGCCTATATCGAACACGAGGAATATGGCTACTTCATCGCTCAAGGAGATGGAAATCGTGCCACTCACATCATTATCTCGCGAAATGGTGGTAGTAGCATAACTGGTGATGTCAATAACGACAGCGAGGTCAATATTGCCGATGTGAATGCGGTTATCGATGTGATTTTGGGAGGCAACAGCAATGCCCGTGCCGATGTCAACAAGGATGGCGAAATCAACATTGCCGATGTGAATGCGGTTATCGACATCATTTTTGGAGGCGGCCCCGCACCGTCTAATCATGAATATGTCAACTTGGGCTTGCCCAGTGGCACGCTGTGGGCAACCACCAATGTGGGCGCGAACAATCCCGAGGACTACGGCAACTATTTCTCATGGGGAGAGGCTGCACCCAAGGAGGTTTACACATGGGAAACCTACAAGTGGTGTAACGGTTCCAAAAGCACCATGACGAAGTATTGCACAAACAGCGCTTTCGGTACGGTCGATGGCAAGACCGAGCTGGACCCCGCCGATGATGCCGCCTATGTCAATTGGGGCCCGTCGTGGCGGATGCCCTCTCTGGAGCAGTGTCTTGAACTTTGTGAATCCTGTACTTGGCAGTGGACGGCAAGGAATGGGGTGGATGGTTATTTGATTACCGGCCCCAATGGGAACACCATGTTCTTGCCTGCCGCAGGCGACCGCTACAACAGTACGCATGGTGATGTGGGTTTTGGCATGTATTGGTCGCGTGACCTCTATAACGACATCTATAATACCTCCTATGCCGCTTACAACCTGTATTTCTATTCGCAGTTTAAGAACGGCGGTAATGGCAACGAGCGCTATTTCGGATTCTCTGTCCGTCCTGTGCGTGCGAATTAGTACACTGCAAGAATATATTTTAAAGACGATAAAGGGCCGCACTCGAGTGTGGCCCTGTTTATTGGTGGAATAGGTGTAATTTGTAGTTTTAAAGACAGTGCTTCGCTGTTTACTTGTCGCTGTCGGGGGTGAAGGCGTTCCAGCCCTGGGCACGGATTTCCATCTCTTGACCATCGCGCGTCACCATATAGGCGCCCAGGTCGGGCTTGGTGATGTGGCCGATGAGGCGGGCGGTCTTCATGCGCGCCACCTTGTCGTGGTCGGCCAGGGGCACGGTGAACAGCAGCTCGTAGTCCTCACCGCCGTTCATGGCAGCGGTGACGAGGTTCATGTTCAGTTCCTCGGCCATCAATGCAGTCTGGTAGTCGATGGGGATGCGGTCCTCAAACACGCGGCATCCAGTGCCTGAATCCTTGCAGATGTGCAGCAGTTCGCTCGACAGACCGTCGCTCACATCCATCATCGCAGTGGGGCGGATGCCCAACTCGCGCATCTCATCGAGCACATCGCGCCGGGCCTCGGGCTTGAGTTGGCGCTCGATGATGTACTCCTTGCCTGAGAAGTCGGGCTGGAAATCCTTGTCCCGCATCTCGGCGCTCACGCGGCGCTCGCGCTCCAGCAGCTGCAGACCCATGTAAGCAGCGCCCAGGTTGCCGCTTACGCAGATGAGGTCGGTGTCCTTGGCTCCGGTGCGATAGATGATATCGTCCTTGGCCGCCTCGCCCAGGCAAGTCACGCTGATGAGCAGCCCCGTGACCGACGCGCTGGTGTCGCCACCCACGAGGTCCACGCCATAGTGCTCACAGGCGATGCGCATGCCCTCGTACAACTGCTCGATGTGCTCCAGCGTGAAGCGCTTGCTGATGCCCAGCGACACGGTCACCTGGCGCGGTGTGCCGTTCATGGCATACACATCGCTCAGGTTAACCACGATGGCTTTGTAGCCCAGGTGCATCAGGGGCACATAGGTCAGGTCGAAGTGGATGCCCTCGAGCAGCAGGTCGGTGGTGACGAGCGTTTCGCGGTCCTTGCCGTAGTTAATGACGGCGCAGTCATCGCCCACGCCGCGGCGCGTCGACTCGTTGCGCACAGGGAAGGACTTGGTGAGGTGCTCAATCAGTCCGAATTCTCCCAATGTCGAAATCTCAGTTTCCTTCATCGACTTCAGTTTTCTTATTATCCAACTCCTAACTCCTAATTCCTAACTTCTAACTTGTAACTACAGTTCCTCGAAGCGGTTGATCATCTCGCGCACGAGCATCGCCATAATGGGCTGGGCGGCAGCAGCGGCTTTCTGCACTTCCTCGTGCGATGCCTCCTCGACAGCGCCTTCTACGCCCAGGTCGGTGATAATCGAGATGCCGAACACCTCCATGCCGCCGTGGCGTGCCACAATGACTTCGGGAACGGTGCTCATGCCCACAGCGTCGCCGCCAATGCGCCAGAAGTAGCGGTACTCGGCAGGCGTCTCAAATGTGGGACCCTGTGTGCCCACATACACGCCTTCCATCAGGCGGATGCCTTTCTCCTTGGCGATGTCGCGGGCCAGCTGGATCAGTCGAGGGCTGTAGGCGTCGACCATGGTGGTCGGTGATGACCATCAGGTCGCCCACCTTGAAGTCGGGGTTCATGCCGCCCGAGGCGTTGGAGACAAACACGGTCTTGATGCCGATGGCCTTCATGACCCTGACGGGGAAGGTCACCTGTTGCATGGTGTAGCCCTCGTAGTAGTGGAAGCGTCCCTGCATGGCCATGATGTACTTGTTGCCCAGGGTGCCGAAGATGAGGCGTCCCTTGTGGCCCTGTACCGTCGACACGGGGAAATGGGGAACCTCGCTGTAGGGAATTTCTACCTCGATATTGATGTGGTCTACCACAGCACCCAGGCCGGTGCCCAGGATGATGGCAGTTTTGGGCAACTTGTTGTTGACGCGTTGCTTGATGAAATTGCTGGTCTCCTGAATCATCTCCAGCAGGTTGGTTTCGTTAGCCATAGTAAAGTCCTTTCTTTTTAGTTGATGAATTAGATTTGTGACGAGTCGCCCTGTTCTTCAATCTTCTTCACTACTTCCTCAATGAAGTTGGAGCCCTCGAGTTCAAGGAATCCCACCTTCATGGGAATGTAGTAGATGCAGTGCCGCTTGGTGGGCGGGTAGTATGGATTATTCATGATGCGCACCGCATCTTTCTCGGTCGTGATGATGAATTTGCGCTTACCCTCCAGGTTGTTGTAAACCTTGAAGATGTCGTTGAAGTCACCGCGTGTGAAGTCGTGATGGTCATCATAGTGCATCATCTTGAGCTTGGTGGAGAACTGACGCAGGTAGCGCACCAGCGGCTTAGGGGTGGCAATACCCGTAAGGCACAGCACGGCATCGTCCTCATGCAGCCATTGCAGCGATGTCAGTTGCGGAGATTGCACCGGGAACACTGGGATGGGGTCGGCATAGCGGATGTTGCTGAAGAAAAGTCCTTGATAGGGGAACAGGGCCAAGTTCTTCTTGACCATCCTGATGTCCATTGCCGTGATGTCGCTCGGGCACTTGGTCACCACCACGATGTCGGCGCGAAGCACATTGCGTGCCGGCTCGCGCAGCATGCCTAGCGGCATTAGCCGGTCTTCATACGGGGGACGGTTATAGTCAGCCAGCACGATGTTCACCTTGGGCAGGACATAGCGGTGCTGGAATCCGTCATCGAGCAGGATGAGGTTGATGTCAGGGTCGATGCGCAGCAACTCACGGATACCCTTGCGGCGGCTCTCACACACGGCCAGGGTAATCAGGCCGCTGTACTTGCGGTAAATCTGATAAGGCTCGTCGCCGATGTCTCGGGGCGTCGAGTTGTTGCTGGCCAGGATGAATCCTTTGGTTTTGCGCTTGAAACCACGACTGAGCACCGCCACATTGTAGCGGTTGTACAGCTTCTCGATGATGTATTCCACATGGGGGGTCTTGCCGGTGCCGCCCACGGTGATGTTGCCCACCGAGACCACAGGCACATCAAATTCCTCCTGCGGAAGCAGTCCCAAGTCAAACGCTGTGTTGCGCAGCCACACTCCCGCGCCATATCCCCAGGAGAATGGCTTGAGCAGTGCTTCCATGATGGACTTGCGCTGTTCCTTGTTCAATAGTTTTGACAAGTCAATCTTTGCCATCAGACCTCAAACCTTTATCGCTTGTTATCAGTAGTCTTCTTATACTTAAAAGTCTTCTCTGTTTAATCATCTGCTACAGCAGCACCGCGGATTGGTGTGTGCCGGCTCAGAATCTGATTTCCTCTACAGGCATCAGGCACAGGATCTGGTCGCGGCCCAAGATGCGCTGTAATTGAGCGTGCCACTCATAGAGCATGCCCATCTCGTCTTTCAGCTGCGACTCATATCGTGTTACCATATACTTGTCGAGCATCGTCAGGAACGGGTCCTCGATGGCGGGGTAGTTCTGAGTCTTGCAACGCTCGTCGAGCCCTGCCTTTTTGGCAACAAATGCGACAGCTTCACGGATGCCGCCGAACTCGTCTACCAGACCAATCTTCTTGGCTGTGATTCCGTCCCACACGCGACCCTCGGCAATCTGCTTGATGGAGTCCTGGCTGACATGGCGACCATCGGCGCAGCGCTGGGTGAACAGCTTATAGCCGCGGTTGATCATGTTCTGGATTGCCGCGGTCTGGGCGGGTGTCAGCTGCTTGCCAGCAGCGCCCAGGTCGGCATTCTCATTAGTCTTGACCGAGGCCATGTGCACTCCCAGCTTATTCTCTATCAGGTTCTCGTAACAGGGGATCATACCAAAGATGCCAATCGAGCCGGTTATTGTAGTGGGCTCGGCAAAGATGCGGTCGGCACCGCAAGAGATATAGTAACCGCCCGATGCGGCATAGTCACCCATCGACACGGCAACAGGCTTGCCCGTGGACTTGAAATCCTGAACGGCTTTCCATATCTGCTCGCTGCCAAAGGCGCTACCACCGGGGGAGTTCACCCGGAGCACCATGCCCTTGACATTGTCATCGTCCATGAGCTCGTGGATGGTCTCGCTCAGTTTCTCACTGTCGATACCTTGCTCGGCTGGGTTGATGAGGCTGCTCGCGCCGTCAATCTCTCCAACGGCATAGACCACAGCGATGTGGCTGCCGGTAGCCGTCTGTTCAAGGTCATCGGCCAAATCCTCGGGGCTCACATATTTCAAGTCGTCACCCTTGTCCAAGCGGGTGCGTGAACGCAGGTTGTCTTCCATGTCGGTGCGATATACAATTTTGTCGACCAGTTTCTCCTTGATGAGCTGGTTGGGGTCAAAGGTGACGATGATACTGTCACACAATGTGTTCAATGCCTGGGAATTCAGCTTGCGGCCGACTGAGATGCTGTCGCGCATGTCATTCCAGATGGCGCCCAGGTAGTGCTCTTGCTGCAGGCGGTTGGCTTCGCTCATGTCCTCGAGCATATAGGGCTCGACAGCACTCTTGAAAGTGCCCACGCGCACAATCTGCATCTCGACACCAATTTTGTCAAGCAGTTTCTTCATGTAGGGCGTCACCGATGCCATACCGTGCAAGTCAACGGCACCCACCGGGTTCAGGTAGATACTGTCGGCAGCACTGGCCAGATAGTAGTCGGCCTGATTGATGCCTTCGTAGCCATACGCTACAATCCACTTGCCGCTCTTCTTGAATTCCTTGAGCGCACGGTGCACGGTCTGCAGCGTGGCAGGAGCAGCGCTCACACCATTGCACTCGATGTAGATGCCATCAATCTTATCGTTCTTGGCAGCATTGTCAATGGCCGACAATAAGGTGTTCAGCCCCAGATGCTCAGGCATGCCTTGACCTTGCATCAGTATCATCATGTCGAATGCATCGTCGCCACCGCGCTCAGTAATCTCGGTGCCCAGGTCGAGCTTGAGGATGGAATGATTGGATACGCTCACGGCTTTCTTGCTGCTGCCCATGCTCATGGCTCCCATGATACCAAAACTCATGATCATGGCAGCAAACATGAAGAACATGAAAGCCAGAAATGCGCCCACAAATGAGCCGCACACGATAAGGATAAATTTCTTCATCATAGCTGTATACTGTTTTATGTTTTCGTCCTAATTGGTTTAATGACAATTTGTTGTGTGTGAGTGGGCAACACCTTGCCGCTGGCGCGCTCGACTCTAAACTACAAAGGTAACACCTTTTCCCGACAAACAAACAAATTAATTATGAAAAAATAATCGGCAGTCCTTACTTATATTGAAATAGGCGGGGCGGTGGAACGGCGCTGCCGCTCCTGGATGATGCAATTGCGCCCTGCTGAGTGGGCTCATGCAGGGCGCGTAGCGTGGACTCAATAAGAGTTACCATCTATTACCGGGCGTTTATAGGATTCATGGGGATTTCTTGTGTCGTCAACGGTGTTTATTGTCACGATAGGGGAGAATTTCACCATAAATGGTGATGGGTGTTCCTCCCGAGATGCGTGCTACAGCGCGTTTGCTGTTATGGAAGAGTGTGATGAAAACATCGGCATTGACGCTGCCACTCAACAGTTGGTACTGCATGTGGACATCTCCGTTGTCATCATAGTTGATGCGCTTGTTGCGCACCTTGCCCTTGCCTGTCCATCCTCCCAGTCCGTTGGTGCCAGCGGTGCCGGTATTGAGGGCATATTGGATGATGCCGTCCTCGTTCTGTACAAGGATGAAGTTGGAGTTGCGGTTGATGTCAAAACGGCGATAGCCGGTGTTGCCAATCTGGATGTTGTCGGCAACAAGGACAAAGTAACCGCGCCGCATCGAGTTGGATGCCTTGGCATAGGCCACATCGTCATTCAGTTCGCGCAACCGTTTCTCGCGCTCCTTGATTTCCTGCTCACTTTCTTGCACGGGCTGTGCGGGAGTAATGATATCAAGCTGTACATCGCTGGTCTCGATGTCAATCTCGTTGGCATCCTGTGCCGCGGCACTCAAGCCCATCGTCAGCAACGCGCACATTATCAGTAATTTTCTTTTCATTTTAATTGAGGTTTTAGAAGTTATTGTTTGCCTATTAGACTAATTAAAGAAAAAAATGTTTAATTTTGCAAATCAAAAAAACAAGGCAATAATATAGCTGTTGGCCCTGCTTCTTGTTTTTATGTTGATTTCACGACTTTAACCAGTTGCGCTGATTTGAATGAAATCAAGTTGTTAAATTGGCCTGATTGGAGAAATGGGCATTACCCTGCAGGGTACGGTTCAACTGCTATATCATTCCTGTAAACATTCAAGTTGATGGAAAGAAGGACTCAATTCAATATGTTTACCCGCGTGCTCTTGTTGTTGTGCATGATGGGTGTGGGATATCTCTTGCTGCTCGTCAGCATGTTTGTTGTCTTGCTTATCAGTGGAGCCCAATTCGGCGACCGCAACAGTATTTTGTCGATGCTTGCGTTGCAGGGGCCAATGGTATTCATCCTGCCTGCCGTGGTGGCCATGGCTCTCTTCTACCGCCGTCCACTTCATGTGATGCAGCTTGACAGGGCGCCATCGCTCAAGGCGCTCGCTGTGGTGGTGGTTTTCTATGTCGTATCATTGCCTGCCATGAACTGGTTGATCGACCTTAATGCTTCGATGGACTTGCCGTCGTGGATGGATGGCATCGAACGGTACATGAGATCAGCCGAAGAGTCGGCCGCCATCACTACCGAGCAATTACTTGACATCCAAACCGTTGGTCGGCTCATTATCTCGGTGCTGGTTATCGGGGCCATGGCGGGTTTGGGCGAGGAGTTCTTCTTTCGTGGCGCTATGCTGCGCACGATGCAGGACAGTCGCCTGAATGTGCATGCGGTGGTTTGGATAGTCGCTGCCGTCTTCAGTGCGTTCCACATGCAGTTCTACGGCTTCTTGCCGCGCATGCTACTGGGAGCTTGGTTGGGTTACCTGTTTGTTTGGACACGCAGCCTGTGGGTCCCTGTCATTGCCCACACTCTCAACAACAGCACGGTCGTGGTCATGAACTATCTGGCCAACAAGGGCGTAGTACCCAAGGACTTCTGTGACAATCTGGGTTTGCCCGCCGATGGCGCTTTCCCGTGGGTGGCTATGGTGAGCCTCGTGTTAAGTATTGCGCTGGCCGTCTGGGCAGCACGCATTTTCAAGAAAAACAGGGCATGTGTCAGTGGCAACATTGACAAGGGAGCAACGGCTTGAGGTCTCTGTCAAAGATGTCGCGGCTCACGATGCGGTAGTGCGGGGCATAGGCCTCGCGGTACTCGGGTGAGTGACTGATGGCATATTTCCCCTGCGAGAGCACATTTTCAAGGAACTGCTTGTCCTGGTCATAATGGGGTAGTGCAAGCCTCATCCCGTCAATCACATCGATAATACCTTGCCATCGGGATGCCCATTGGTCTACAGATGGGATTTCACGGCCATTGGCGCTGGCAATGAATGCATTGAGCAGGGCTTCGGCACTGATGTGGCCCTCCTTGACGGCCCGCAGGCTAACACGGACATGGGTCCCATCAATGCCGCATGGCTCATAATACCACGGCTGCAGGTCGCTGATGTCGGTAGTGGCAAGTTCTTGTTCCAGGTAGGCCCTGGCGCTTGCTGAGTCACCCACGAGATGTTCGGCGCCCATGTAGTCCTGGAAACATGACTTGTAGATGTCGAGAAGCCGTGCCTGGGGATACTGCTTCAGCAAGCCGGTTACAAATCCTTCAACAGTCTGAGCCTGAGCCGTCATGCAACAGGCCCCAATCACTATGCAACACATGATTCTATCTATCATCCTCATAATTGTGTCGGTGCTTATTGTATCATCTCCAGGAATTGGTCTTCATCGATGATGTCGATGCCCAGTCGGCGGGCTTTTTCGAGTTTGGCGGGTCCCATGTTCTCGCCGGCGAGGATGAAGCTGGTGGCACTGGATATGCTGCTCACATTCTTGCCGCCGTTCTGCTCAATCATTGCCTTGTACTCCTCACGCGAGTGCTTGGCGAACACACCGCTGATAACCACTTTCTTGCCCATCAGCTTGTCGGTCTGCCCGGCTGTCTCGGCCTCGGTCAGCGCCATCTGCAGACCGGCTGAGCGCAGCCGCTCGACGATGTCGCGGTTGCGCTCGTCGGCAAAGAAATCTACAATCGACTGAGCGATTTTGGGCCCAATCTCGGGAATCGCGGCAAGCTGCTCGGCAGGCATCGTCATCAGGGTGTCGATGTCACGGGTGTTGCGTGCCAGTACCTTGCCTGTCGTCTCGCCAACAAAGGGGATGGATAGGGCGAAGATGACGCGGGCATAGGGCACCTGATGGCTTGCCTCTAGACCACGCAGGATGCGCTGGGCACTGCGCTCCTGGAAGCGGTCCAGCGCGACGAGTTTCTCTTGCGTCAGGTCATACAGGTCGGCAACATCATTGACCAGGCCGCTCTTGTTGAGGATGACTGCGACTTCCTCGCCGATGCCGTCGATATCCATTGCGTGGCGTCCCACAAAGTGCTCGATGCGGCCACATATCTGCGGGCTGCAGCCCCACTTGTTAGGGCACACCCAGGCGGCCTCACCCTCGATGCGCTGCAGCGGCGTGCCGCATGACGGGCAATGGGTGACAAAGGCGATGGGGGAGCTGCCGGGCTGTCGCTGTTTCTCGTCCACGCCCACAATCTTGGGGATGATTTCGCCACCCTTTTCCACATAGAGCATGTCGCCCTCATGGATGTCGAGTTGGGCGATGATGTCGGCATTGTGCAGCGATGCGCGCTTGACGATGGTGCCGCTTAACAGCACGGGGTCGAGGTTGGCTACAGGTGTGATGACACCTGAGCGGCCCACCTCAAACGAGACGAACTGCAGTCGGGTGCATTCCCGTTCGGGGGCGAACTTATAGGCTATCGCCCAGCGGGGAGACTTGGCAGTAGCACCCAGATTGAGTTGCTGGCGCAGGGAGTTGATCTTGAACACTAAGCCATCGGTCGCGACAGGCAGTTTCTTGCGTTCCACATCCCAGTGGCCGATGAAGTCCTTGACCGCATCGATACTGGGCAGGATGGACATCTCACCCGTCTTGAAGCCCCAGCGCTTGAGCGCCATGATGCTGTCGTAGTGGGTATCGAAGGGCAGGTTGTCACCCAGCAGGAAGTAGAAAATGGCATCGAGGCCACGGCGGGACACCTCGGCGCTGTTCTGCAGCTTGAGCGTTCCGGCGGCAGCATTGCGCGGGTTGGCAAACAACGGTTCCTCGTTGAACTGGCGTTCCTGGTTGAGTTTCTCAAAACTCTTCCACGGCAAGACAATCTCGCCACGCACCTCAAACTTGTCGGGCAGGTCGATAAACCCCGAAATCTCCAGGGGGACCGATTTGATCGTGATGACATTGGCCGTCACATCATCGCCCTGGATGCCGTCGCCACGGGTAACGGCGCGCACCAGGCGACCATGCTCATAGGTCACCGAGATGGATGTGCCGTCATACTTCATCTCGCCGACGATCTCGCTCGCCTCACCGCCCAGGCCATCCTGGGCACGGCGCAGGAAGTCCTGCACCTCGTCGATGTTGTAACTGTTTGACAATGACATCATGGGACGCTCGTGGCGCACCTGGGTAAAACCCTTGCTGATGTCGCTGCCCACACGCTGGGTGGGTGACAACGGGTCCTGGTACTGAGGATAATCCCGTTCCAAATCCTGCAACTCACGCAACAAGGCATCAAACTCCTGGTCGCTCACCGTGGGGGCGTTCAGCACATAATAGCTATGGTTATGGCGGTTGATGATTTCCCGCAACTCCTTGATTCGTTGTTCAAAAAGGTCCATCTCTCTGATGATTGTTAGTCGTTTATTGCGCTAAATTAATCTTTTTTTTTTGAAAAATACCTGAGCAGATTCCTTTTTTTGTTATTTTTGCGCTTGTTAATGAGATAACCAATGAAGTATATGAGAAAGTTTTTGAAATATCTGGTGATGTTATCCGCCATAGTGGTGATTGCACTTGTCTCGACAGGGTGCCTGCGCCAGGATTATGTGTTCTTTGAGGATGGAGATTTTGACGGTGTGGAATTCTCTGACTACGACCTCATGCAGAATGCCGAGCTCGAAATGGATGATGTCGACCGCAACTGATGTGACTGAGCGTGCATGACATCCGCCTGTAGAGCATTTTAAAAAATATTAACAGGGTGTGATGGCATGAATGAGAGTACTTTAGACATTTGCGATTTAGACTAATTGCCACATTTTGTTGTCTTTTTAACATTTCGTTAAAGATTATTTTTATATATTTGCAGCCAATTTAATCCGAGAAATCGATGTAAGTGCTAGTCACTGTCGATAAATTTTGAAACTAAACAATTGTATATGAACTTATTAGAAAATAAGTTGGAACGCTATGATGAGCCGCAGAAGGCTAAAGCCGCAGGCATTTATCCTTATTTCAGGCCCATCTCGAGTGAGCAGGACACCGAGGTCATCATGAATGGCAAGAAGGTGCTCATGTTCGGCTCCAATTGTTACTCAGGCCTTGTCAATGACGACCGCATTAAGCAGGCCGCTATCGAGGCAACACAGAAATATGGCACTGGTTGTGCCGGTTCTCCCTTCCTTAACGGTACCCTCGACCTGCATAAGCAGTTGGAGCGCAAGCTCGCTGACTATGAGGGCAAGGAGGACGCAATGATTTATAGTACCGGATTTGGTGTCAACCTTGGTGTTATTTCTACACTGACGGGTCGTGATGACTACATCCTCTGGGACGAGCAGGACCATGCATCGATTATCGAGGGGCGTCGCCTCTCGTTTTCCAATTCGCTCAAGTATAGGCACAACGATATGGCATCGCTCGAGGCTCAGCTCAAGAAGTGTGAGCCCGACCGAGTCAAGCTCATCGTTACCGACGGCGTCTTCTCGATGGAGGGTGATGTGTGCAAGCTGCCCGACATTGTTGACCTGGCCCATAAGTATAATGCTAATGTGATGGTCGACGAGGCCCACGGCATCGGCGTGTTCGGTGAGGGCGGTCGCGGCGTGTGTGACCACTTCGGCCTCCGCGACGAGGTGGACCTCATCATGGGTACCTTCTCCAAGTCATTCGCTTCGCTCGGCGGCTTCATAGCCACTTCCAAGATTATCACCAACTACCTGCGCCACCATTCACGCAGCTACATCTTCACCGCCAGCATCACGCCGGCGTCTACTGCTGCTGCAATGAAGGCCATCGATATCCTCATCGAGGAGCCCGAGCGACAGGAGCACCTGTGGAAACTCACCCACGAAGCGCTTAACGGCTTCAGGGAGATGGGTTGCGAAATCGGACACACCGAGACCCCCATCATCCCCCTCTTTATCAGGGACAACAACAAGACATTCGCCATCACGCGTGACCTGCTCAACGAGGGTATCTTCGTCAATCCTGTGGTTTCGCCAGCTGTGGCACCCAACGACACGCTCATCCGTTTCAGCCTCATGGCAACGCACACCCACGAGCAAGTCGCATTCGCCCTCGAGAAGATTCAGAAGGTATTCCGCTCCTACGGCCTGTTGCCCTAAATCTCGACAGACACATATTCTATATATAATGAGGTCATGCCATTGCGGCATGGCCTCATTCGGTTCCATGAGCCCTAATGATGCGGTTCCAGGGGGCTCTTGTACATTTTTAGAGCCCCTGAGGCGAAAAAAAACCAAAAAACACTTGTCTGATAAAAATTATTAGTAATTTCGCAACATCAAACCGATAGAAACAACACAGATTATGATTTACAGATTTGCCATTGTCTCGGACGAGGCCGATAACTTCAAGCTGCAGATTGCCATTGATTCAACGGCTACATTCATGCAGTTGCGTAACATCATTCTTGATTCCGCTGGATACAGCAAGGAGCAGATGGACTCTTTCTACATCTGTGACGACGAGTGGACCAAGGAAAAAGAGGTTACTTGCATGGACATGGGCTCCGACTCCGACGAGGACATCTGGATCATGGACGATACACAACTCGACGAGCTCCTTGACGAGGAAGGTCAGAGGATGAAATTTGTGTTTGACTACATGACAGAGCGGTTCTTCAAGGTCAAGCTCAAGGAGGTCATCCCGGGAAAGACCCTACACGATCCCCTGTGCGAGAGCAAAATCGGCAACCCGCCCGTCGAGAATATGGATATCACCGATTTCATCACCATCCCCAAGATTCCTGATGCCAGCAACATCGAGGCCATCGACAAGAGCGAATTCTATGGCGATGAGGAATATGACGAAGACGAGATATCTGATTTTGACGAGATGGACAGCATCGATAATGATAACTACAAGTTCTAACGCTCGTCAAGCACTCACCTGAAATAATATGCCGTGCCTCGATAACAGGCGCGGCTTTTGTTGGAAAAAAAAGCCGTTTTATTTTGCTGCATCAACAAAATAGACTACTTTTGCCACAGTAAAACAACCAATTGACAAGGACTATGAAGAAAATGATTTTAGCATTGGGCATCCTCTGCGCTTTCACGATGGCCTCATGTGCCGGCAACGATGAACAGCAGGAGACCAAACCCGACCAGATTGGCGAGGTCGATGTACAGGAGCCGGAGTCAGAAGTCAAGGCTGTCACCGGTGTGGCAGTGGACGGAGCGATGAACAGTGTCTATCTTAAAGTGGGCGATGACACCGTCGATTACTCTTTCCCTGACCTGGAAAGCGAGAACCGTGCATCGTGGGATATCAACGACACGCTCACGATTAAGTATGTTGAGACTGAATATGGCGACAGCGTCATCGAGGTCATCAACGAGTGTGATTGACAGATGTGAACACCGGCTGGAGCGGCACAATGCCGGTCCCCGACAATATTGCGGTAGTAGCTCAGTTGGTAGAGCATCAGCTTCCCAAGCTGAGGGCCGCGGGTTCGAGTCCCGTCTACCGCTCAAAGTTTTGAAAGCATTGAGGGCAAGCCTTGCCTGTCAATGCTTTCCTTGTTTTTGTTGCTGGAAAAGGAAGGTATAAAATATATCTCCACCAGTCACGACTACTTCCACTGTCCTTAGGGGCACGGGTTCTTCTATCTCGTCGAAAGTGAAAATGACCTTTTTGTCAACAATCTCGACCCCAAACCAATCGTTGCTGAATTCTGTCCAGAGGTCCTGCCAGTCTTGACCTGCATCTTGGGGCTCACAATTAATGGCCACATAACTTAGCCATGGCCTGTAATTCGTGCACTCAAAGGTGAATGTCCCGCCCTCTTCCGGGATGATGTAGGTGTGATTGACTTCAGTCAGACGATCAATGTTCTTCCATTTCATCTTTTCCCACTTGCCGTCGGGCTCGTCCCCGTCCCCGCATGATGACAGAGTTAAGAGGATAGCCATCAGAAGAATGGAAATCTTTAATACATGTTTCATATCTGTTCTTATTTGTTTGAGGGGGATTAATGTTGTCGAACCAACCGCTACTCAGCGTATGGAATACAAATACCGTCTATTCCCTGCTGTTGCAACGAGCAATCAGGTCTTCAAGCATCCCGTGCCAGTCCGCGCCATTGTCGGGCTGCAGAACATGCATTCCCAGGGATGCGGCTGTCGCTGTGTTGTGTGCACTATCATCTATAAAAACCGTCTCTTCGGGTTTAGCTTTTTCCCCCTCGAGCATCATTTCGAAGATGAGCTTTTCAGGCTTCATGATACCCATTTCGTAACTGAGATAAAGCGCATCGAAGTAGTGGTCCAGTCCATGCCCACGGCCATCGAAGGCGCTGCTGCGTGCCCACTGCATCATGAACGGGTTGGTGTTGCTCAGCAGGCTGAGCCTGAAGCCGCGTTGGCGCAACTCGATGAGTTTGTCGAGGTTGCGCTGGGGCAGTTCCACCTTATAGCCCTGCCAGCCATAAGCGCAATCCTCAAGCGTCAGATTCTTTCCGGCCATTTCACTCAGTTGGCATCGGAACTGCTCAGCGGTTATCTTGCCGCTCTCGAGATCGCCGAAGATGCCTACCTGGGCAAAAGCATCGAGGTAGGAAGCGGCATCGGTCGGCAAATCCCACCTCGTTAAAACGCCTGATGGCTTGATGCTTATCTATCTTAAAGATAACGCCACCTAAATCAAAGACAATGTTCTTTATCATAGTCGACCACAAATAATCACGCAAAGGTAGCGATTATTTCGCTAAACACCCGCTTTCTTTTGGATTTGTACAGAATTGGCTTTGCTTCAACCTCTTCTAGGGATAGTCAAGCCTTTGCGCTGTAAACCCAATCAGGGAAACCTCGAGAGATGTAAACCCATTCAGTGATAAAACCGCCAAACTGTCAACCCGGTTTAGGCGAACCATAAAATTAGTGTAAACCAACTTAGTTGATCGCTCTCGAATCTGTTAAGTATTCTTCGGGATAGTCAAGCGAGTGACCTGCATTTTATGCTTTGTTGTATTTGGGGTGCCAAGTTTTGGCACTGCATCATTCTATCTTTGCAGTGTAAAATAAAAGAACAAGGAGGAATGACTATGAACAACAACTTGAACAACATCGTGAATCAGGGTGACCGCATCTGTGCCACCCTCGAGTGCAACGGCCGTCGTTTGGCCAGTGTGAACGGCTCTGGTTTTGCCAGCCTTGAGGCTGTGAAGCGGGCACTGCTGGAGATTGCAGGCAGTTTTGCCGGCATGGCCGTGCTGACCGTGCGCAACTGTACGAGCGGTTGGCGCAACGTGAGCGCAATGGCC
>ONYP01000008.1 GCA_900322135.1 uncultured Prevotellaceae bacterium | reverse complement strand
TTGTTGATGAGCGAGGTGGCAAACTTGCTCAGTGATGCCTTGGCATCTTCGCTCAACTTAGAACTGTTGAAACCGAAGAGGATACCGCTGTCGAAGGTCACCCTGATGGCCTCAAAGCCGTTAACATCGGTGCAGGTGTCAACCTGGGCGCCCGAGATACGGGCGAGTTCCTCGCGCTGCTTGTCCATCTTCTTGCCGATGAGCGTGCCGGCAACACCGCCAGCCACAGCACCGATAGCACCGCCGATGGCAGCACCCTTGCCCTTGCCGATGAGGGCACCGATGCCAGCACCAATAGCAGCGCCGCCGCCACCACCGATGAGGCCGCCCTTAGCGGCATTGTTCAGTGAACCACAGCCCGAGAAACCGAGCATCATCATTGCACTCAATAAGATACATAAAGTCTTCTTCATTTTTTCAGTTTTTTATAATGAATAATGTGAATTCTCTATTGTTACAACATGCAAATATAGTAAAAAAACATTTACACAATCTTTTTTTAGACCAAATATTGCCCTTATCGTTTAACAAATGTACCGTTTTTGAGCATTTATGATAAAACATCCCCCCTCACGGATGTCTTGTTGGGACCGGCGTGAGGGGGTAATGCGTGCAGCAGAAAGTTTCTACAATCTACCGCTTGTTGGTGATAGGACGCAGGTTGCGTTCTTTAAGGTCTCCCGAACGATAGGCATCCAGGAGCTCCTTGAGGTCCTCGATCTGAGACTGCAGCTCGGCACCTATATCAGTATCCTTGACATGCATGCGGTGGTTGGTCAGCTCCACAAGGCTGCGGGTGGACTTGATATCCTGTCCCAGTCTCACGGCTTCGTCGATTGACGAGAACGGCTCGTGCTGAACCAGTTCAAAGCCTCTCGAGTGATACACGAGGGTATATCCGGCGATACCGGTCTCGGGCTGATAGGCCTTGGAGAAGCCGCCGTCAATCACCATGAGTCTGCCGCCCGCCTTGATGGGGTTCTCGCCCTTGATGGTCTTGACGGGCACATGGCCGTTGATGATGTGTCGGTGCTCGCCCTCGACGCCAAACTCGTCAAGGATCATGTCCACGACCTCAGGGTTGTCACGCATGGTATAGTAAGCACCCTTGACCTCCTTGTGGGTTTCCTTGTCGGCGATGAAGTAGCGCTCAAAGGTCGCCATCTTGCTCTTGTCAAACGCCGGCGAATCCTTGCCACACCACAAGTACCACAAGTAGTCGAGCGCAAAGGCACGCTCCTCGGGGTCATCACAGCCGAAGTAAGCCGAGCGTATCAGGGTACCTGCCCGTTTCAGCAATTCCTTGCCATGGTACTTCTCGCCTCGGATAGTCACATCCTTGAGTGTGCCGTCGTCGTTGAGGGGTATTGAAGCGTGGTAAAGCAGGTTGCCGTTGGCGATGGTATACAGACAACCGTTGCGGAAGAGGCATTTCATGTGCTTGCGCAGCTTCTCGCTATCGGTAAACGACTGGTGGAGCTTGTCGACAATGTTCTGCTCCTCGGCGGTCAGTTTATAAGGATGTTTGGGGTCAACCGTCGGGAAATTGGTATCGAGCAGTTCATACTCCACGCCCTTGATCTTGATGATGCCCTTCTTCAGGTCCATCTTGTCCATCAATAGGCGGTCCTTCATGTCAAACTCGGGACGGCGCTTGATGGCAGCGGCCTCGAGCTTGAACTGGATGATGCTGATGGCCTTGTGCATCTGAGCCACGAGCTGGGCGGTGCGTGCACGCTTGGGGTCGTTGGCACTGCCGTCCTTGGGGATGAAGCGGGTGCACGGGTCGTTGGCATAGGTGTCCATGGCAAAGGTGGCCAGCGGCAGCAGGTTGATGCCGTAGCCGTCCTCCAGCACGCCATGGTTGCCGTAGCGCAGGGCGATGCGCAGCACATTGGCGATACTGCAGTCGTTGCCTGCCGCGGCACCCATCCACAGGATGTCGTGGTTGCCCCACTGGATGTCGAAGTTGTGGAAGCCGCACAGGATGTCCATGATCTTGTCGGGGCTGGGGCCTCGGTCATACACATCCCCCAGCAGGTGCAGCATGTCGATGGTCAATTGCTGGATCAGGTTGCACATCGTGATGATGAACTCGTCGGCACGGTGAGTCGAGATGATGGTCTTGACAATCACATCCACATAGGCCTGCTTGTTCTGGTCACTGCTGCGCTCGTGCAGCAATTCCTGGATGATATAGGAGAAGTCCTCGGGCAGCGCCTTCTGCACCTTGGAGCGGCTGTATTTGGAAGAAACATTGCGGCACACCTTCACCAGTCTGTTGATGGTGATGAAGTACCAGTCATGGAGCTCGTCAAGGTCGGTGATCTCGTCCTTGATGAGTTCAAGTTTCTCGGCAGGATAGTAGATGAGTGTGCACAGGTCCTTCTGCTCCCTGGAACTGAGCGAGTCGCTGAAGATTTCGCTCACCTTGCGCTTGATCGTTCCGCTAGCATTGCGCAGCACATGCTGGAAGGCCAGGTACTCGCCATGCAGGTCGGCCAGGAAATGCTCTGTTCCCTTGGGCAGGTTCAGGATGGCCTCGAGATTGATGATCTCGGTGCTTGCCGTTGCCACATTGGGGAAACTGCGTGAGAGCAATTTCAGGAAATAGATGTCTCGTTTTCTTTTTGCAGGTTTCATAGTCAGTAATCGCTATAGCTTGATTTAAGTTTAAGGTACCTAATATATATCATTATTTTAACGGAAGTCATGATGGCATTATTGTTACTTGAGCAGTGAAATTCTCACTTTGCGGCCCTTGATTTTAGCCGACTGGAGCAGTCGCAGCACCTGTGTGGCATGCTGCCGCGGTACTGCCGCCAGCGCATAATGGTCACGCACATCGATGCGGCCGATGTCGCCCGCGGGAATGCCGCCGTTGTTGGCAATAAAGCCCATGATGTCGCCACGGGACAGTTTTTCCTTCTTGCCTGCCTGGAAATAGAGCGTCGCCATGGCCGGAGCAGGCACCTGCCGTGCGGGCTCAGGCTGCATCGTGCCGTTAGTTTCAATCCACTGGGGCAAGTCCTCGCCGGGTGCCGTGATGACATAGGCCTGGCCCGTGGCATCGACGCGAGCGGTGCGACCATTGCGGTGGATATAGACCTGTTCGGTCAACGGCAGGTGGTAATGCACGATATGCTCCACGGTGTCGATGTCCAGTCCTCGCGAGGCCAGGTCAGTAGCAACCAGCACATTGATGCTGCCGTTGTTAAGCATAGCGACAGCGCGCTCACGGTCCTGTTGTTCCAACGCCCCGTGATAGATTCCCGAAACCATTCCACATCCAGTCAATGCCTGGTGGATGCGTTCCACACTCTCGCGGAACCCCACAAACACAATGGTCTTGCCGCCGCCCAGGCTGAGCAGCAGTCGCTTTAAGGTCTCGAGTTTGTCCTTGCCGTCGGCCATCACTTGCCAAACGCTGATGCGCTCGACAGGTTGTTCGACCTCTTCCAGGACATTGAGCGTGAATGGATTGTGAAGCCGCACATAGTCGGGTACCGCCTCAAGGACAGTGGCCGAAGCCAAGATGCGCCGATTCAAGCGAGGCATCTGTTTGAGCAGTTGCCTCATCTCCTCCTCAAAGCCTAATTCCAGGGATTTATCCATCTCATCGAGTACCAGCAGCCGCGTGCCGCCGAGGTCGATGTGACCACGCTTGTGGTGATCCAGCAGCCTGCCGGGAGTCGCGACGATAATATCGGGCGTTACTGCCAGCGATGCCTTCTCGTCGGCTACGGCATGTCCACCATAGCAGGGCGTCACCTTGTAGCCATCGGCAAGTCGGCGCAGGATTTCGGCCGTCTGCATCACCAATTCGCGTGACGGAGCCACGACCACAGCCTGCAGCAGCCCCATGGGTGGCTTGAGGGATTGCAGGACGCACAAGGCAAAGGCCAGCGTCTTGCCTGTGCCCGTGGGCGAATAGAGCACCAGGTCTCCCCCGCCCGACTTCCACTTTTCCAGCGCCTTATGTTGCATGTCGTTGAGCGTATCGATGCCCATGCGCTCCTTGACAATCTGCAATAGTTCTTTCTCCTTCATCGGTTACGGCGATTTATGCTACAAAATTAGTTAATAATCCCGCATCAACCACCAATTGTGCGTTTTTTTAGTATTTTTGCGCTCAAAAAAGAGAAAACATGGCAAAATTCATTGTTGTGGCGCTGACCGTGATGTTGGTCATGCAGGGTTATGTGTCCTGGCATGTGTGGCGCGTGCTGCCGCTGTCCACGCCGCTCAAGATTGTGACAATCGTACTCATGCTGCTGGCCTTGGCCTGTATGGTGTTGCAGTTCACGAGCGACAAGTTGCCGTTGGGCATGGCAACAGCGATGTATGAAATCGGCAATTCATGGCTGATCATCATGTTCTATCTGCTGATGGCCTTCCTGCTGCTTGACATCGGCCGACTGGTTCACATTGTCCCCGCCACATGGCTGCGTGACAATGCCGTCACAGCCGTCGTGTTGGCCGGGGTGATGCTCACCGTCTTCGTCGCCGGCAACATCCATTACCGTGACAAGCAGCGACAGGAAATCCATCTCACGACCAATAAGCCCCTCGAGCGTCCCATGAAAATCGTCATGCTGAGTGACCTGCATGCCGGATTCCACAACCCGCGTGCCGAGGTGGGCCGTTGGGTGGACATGGTCAATGCCGAGCAACCCGACCTGGTCCTGATTGCTGGCGACATCATAGACGGCAATGTGCGACCGCTGCGTGAGCAAGGCACAGCCGAGGAGTTAAAGCGCCTGAACTGCCCTGTCGTAGCATGCCTGGGCAACCACGAATACATTACCGGCATCGATGAGGCACTCAGTCTGCTGCAGCAGACGGGTATAAGTGTACTGCGTGACGGCACCTTCGACTACGAGGGCTTGACCATCGTGGGCCGTGACGACCGGAGCAACCGTAACCGCAAGAGTGTCGGACAACTGATGCAAGGCATCGACTCCACACGCTATATCATTCTGCTAGACCATCAGCCCTATCACCTCGAGGAGGCTGAACAAAGCGGAGTGGACCTGCAGTTGAGCGGCCATACCCACAGGGGTCAAGTCTGGCCCCTGAACTGGGTGACCAGGGCGATGTATGAGTGTGACTACGGTGCTTACAAACGCGGCAAGACCGACTATTATGTGAGTTCAGGCATAGGAATCTGGGGCGGCAAGTTCCGCATCGGCACCGATTCGGAGTATGCCGTCATCACCATCACCCCTGCCGGGCAATGACAGCAAGCCGTGGCGGTGCTGCGGCAGGGGTGTGTGTCATAATTCAACTGCTAGAATGATGACCGCCCTGCGGGCGGGAAATTAAACATATTTTGAATTAAAAATATGATATTATGAATTTTATAATGTAATTTTTGATTAATTTGAATAGTTTCCCGTGCGATAGCACGGTCAATCTACCGTGTCGGATTTATGACACACCGCCGTCCTCTTGCCTGACCCACTTCTTTGGAGACACGCCCACGGCTTCCTTGAAGTACTTGCCGAAGAATGACTGGTTGGGGAAATTCAGTTCCTCGGCGACTTGCTGCACGGTGTAACGGCGGCTGCGCAGCATCGTCTTGGCATCGAGGATGACATAATCCTTAATCCATTGTGACGGATGGCGCCCTGTCTGCTCAAAGATGACATGGGACATATACTTGAGCGACAGGCCAAGCAGGTCGGCATAGAAACCCAGGTCGCGGTGCTGGCGGTAATTCCCCTGGACACCCTGCAGGAAACGCGCCACGATCTCGTCGCGCCGCGATGCCCTGGCTGGCCGTTGGGACCCGCAAGGCGTCCCCTGGGCGAGAATGCCGTCCAACAGATTCAGGCAATGGAACACGCAGCGGCTACGGTTGACCTCAAACGCCGGGTCGGCCATCATCGTGCGCAGCATCCCGTAGACACGCTTGAACATGTCCTCATGCACAGGCTGCAACACCGGCGTTGAGATGCGCAAGGCATTCAACGGGGAGGCATCACCCTGGCGATCGGGCGACGATGACGGCAGGCCATCGGGTGAGAACCACAGGAACACCAGCCTGGTGCCGGGGTCGGTGTCCACACGCTCCAGGATAGTGCCTACAGGGATGACAGCACACATGCCGCCCTTGACCGCAATATCGCGGAAATCGGCGTTAAACCTTACCCTGCCGCTGGAGACGAACAGCAAACAAGAGTATCCCAGTCGCAACGGGAAACGCTGGAGCCGCTCAGCATCCTCGTCATGGAACGAGATGCCTGCCGCCTCATTCAGGTTGTCCATCGCCAGTATCAGGTCATCGAGCGCGATGACATTCCTGCACTCGGGCAAGAATGACATTTCCTGTATCGGCTCTCGTCGGTCTTTTCTCATTGTATAATCCATCAGTCAATGCAAAGATAGGTGTTTTTTGGAACAAAATACCAGCCCAGTCAAGCCTGATTACAGATCATCAAGCGCCCATCAGCCACAATCGGCCATGTTGCCGCCAGATGTGTAAATGACCGCTTGAGCGATTAAAAAACGCCGTTCATCCTGCAGGTTTAAAAATATATGAGTAATTTTGCAGGCTCGATAATGAAAACCGGCTGACAGCATATGAAACTCTTTTACACGATAGCATTGCTCGTAGTTTCCAATGTCTTCATGACCTTTGCATGGTATGGTCACCTGAAACTGCAGCAGCTCAAGATATTCTCGGACCACACGCCGCTCTATGTCATCATCTTCCTGTCGTGGATGCTGGCCCTGCCCGAATACTCCTGCCAGGTTCCTGCCAACCGTATCGGCTTTGACGGCAACGGCGGGCCGTTCAACATCATGCAGCTCAAGGTCATCCAGGAAGTGGTCTCGCTCACGGTGTTCACCGTCTTTGTCACCGTGTTCTTCAACGGCGAGACGCTCAGGTGGAACCACCTGGCGGCAGCGGTATGCCTGGTGATGGCCGTCTACTTTGTCTTCTACAAATAATCCCGGCTCAGTCTATCGGCCCCTCCTCTACTATCGCCTCTTCGCTGTCAGTTGGAAAAAGCGTTGAATAAATCCGGTCTGACTCCTCCACTGTCATTTTGCGTTCATCGAAACCCGCTCCTGCACGGCAGCCGTCGATGAAATCCGCTTCTACAAAATGAAACGGCAATGGCTGGATGATAGATAAACCGATATCGACCCCCTTTTCATAGGCGCTAAGTTCTGATTCTCCCGTAGGGGTGAGCGACTTGTTTTTCATCATCATCGCGAAACCTGCAGCATAGGACTCATAATCGGCAGGTGCTTCATCCTGGCTCTTGTCTGTCATCTCATGAATGTATTCCTGTAATCCCGGCTGGAATCCTTTCATGACACCATAACCAGTGAAAAACCTGCATTTTTCCGCTTCTGGCAGTTCGAAAGGATCCGTATCCCCGGGCAGATTTTTCATGTATTCCATAATACTGACAGTGTCTTGGGGTAGGGTCAACTGATGGTTAACGATTTTCATCAGACCGTCATAGATACAATCATATGGAACAAGTTCTTCAAATGAATTGGTTCCATCAATGAAAAATATTCCTTGCATCGCCCCCAGGCTAAAAGAAAGATTCTTTATGGAATCCTGAGAATACTTCATGAAAGGCAGATTCTCTTCAAATCCACGGATGAACTCTGCCAACTCGGTCTCGGTTAACTCATATCCCGGAGAAACGGAGTCAGGGCTTTCCTTCATCGAGCGGATAGTAACATCCCCTAAAGCATAAGAGGCCGAGTCAAATTCTGCCACTTGGGCATCGGCAATCATGCCGATGCAAAGAAGAAAAAAGATTGAAAAGATGTGTCTCATATAGTTATCCTTTTATGTCGCAAAGATATGACTATTCACTAATTATCGCATTAAAAATGCAACAGAACTTATAGTAATTATCCAAAGTATAATGTCTGGGTTACTGACTTTGACAAATCTCTTTATGGGTAGAAAAGGGCTGTGAGCAGGGTAATGGTCTTGCTCAAGGAGCCATCGGCACTCCAGTCGAGGCTGATGTCGAGCAACTCGCGGGCTGCCGCTGTGATGTCAAAGCCGACGGACTCCAGCGAGTGGCGCATCCTGTCGGGCTGCCGGCAAGGCTTGCCCTCGGGGCGGGTGCATCCCTCGGGACACAACGAGCAGCGGAAGGTGAAGCAGCGGCTCCCTGGCACCTGGCTTTCCATCTCATACAAGCGCGGCAAGAGCGTTTGCCATACCTCCTCCATCGCTTGGCGCCCGACGCCGACGGCATCCTCGGGTGACTTGCACGCCCGGCGCGTGGGCTCATCGAACTCGATGACGGTGCCCATAAACTTCACGGTCGTGAAGCCGTCGCTGCAATCGCGCGGGTCAAAGTCAAACGGCGGACAACTCCACACCTTGCCATAACCGGGACATTGCAGACAAAACTGCCTGATGCGCTCCACATCACGAAAGCGGCTGATGAACTCATCGGCAGCAACGGTCACCTCTCTACCGGTCACAGTGTAACTCATGCCACTCAAGTATTTAAAAGACGAATTACGCGAATCCTACCCATCGTGCTCAAGCCAATCGGTGTAACTCGCGTAATTCGTCATTAAGTGATCAGATTATTTCTTCTCGGTCGCAGGGGCAGCAGGAGCAGCAGCGGCCTTAGCGGCGTTGATGGAGTCCTGCTGAGCCTTGTACTGCTTGGCAGCCTCGCTGTCGGGCTTCAGCCAAGTGTCCATCCACTTGAAGAACTCACGCTGCCACAGGATGCTGTTCTGGGGCTTGAGAATCCAGTGGTTCTCGTCGGGGAAGAGCAGCAGGCGTGCGGGCAGACCCTTGATCTTGGCAGCGTTGAATGCCTGACAAGCCTGGGTGAAGACGATGCGGTAGTCAAGTTCACCGGCAGTGCACATGATGGGGGTATCCCAGTTCTGAACATAGTTCTTGGGGTTGGCCTGGGTGTAGGAACGCTGAGCAGTAGCATTGCCCTTCTCCCAGAACGCGCCGCCCAGATCCCACTGCACGAACCACATCTCCTCGGTCTCCAGGTACTGGGCCTCGAGGTTGAAGATACCAGCATGTGCCAGGAAGCAGGCAAAGCGCTTGTTATGGTTACCGGCAAGGAAGTAAACCGAGTAGCCACCGTAGCTGGCGCCCACGGCACCGATGTGTTCACCGTCGATATAGGGCTCCTTCTTCATGTAATCCACAGCGCTCAGGTAGTCACGCATGTTCTGGCCACCATAATCGCCACTGATCTGTGCATTCCACTCGGTGCCGAAGCCGGGCAGGCCACG
The DNA here is from genome assembly GCA_900322135.1 of uncultured Prevotellaceae bacterium. GTDB lineage: Bacteria > Bacteroidota > Bacteroidia > Bacteroidales > Muribaculaceae > Sodaliphilus. The sequence continues at coordinate 31,061 of ONYP01000008.1, read as the reverse complement.
ACGGTTGGGCAGAATCACGATATAGCCGTTGCTGGCCATGATGCGCATGTTCCAGCGATAACTCCAGAACTGGCTCACAGGCGACTGGGGACCGCCCTCACAGAAGAGGATAGCGGGATACTTCTTGTTGGGATCGAAGTTGGGCGGGTAGCATACCCAGGTGGTCATCAGTTTGCCGTCGGTAGTGGGAATCATCTTCTTCTCAATGCCGATGGGGTCAACCGTAGCCAACATCTCGTCATTGACATGGGTCAACTGCACGGGCTCCTTGCCCATCTGGATGCTGAAGATCTCGTTAGGCGTCTGGTAGCTCTGGCGGCAGGCAATAACGGTATCGTTGCCCACAAATGCCATGCTGTTGAAGTCACACACGCCCATCGAGATGGTGTCAACCTTGTGGGTTGCAACATCCATGCGGAAGATGGGCTGCACGCCCTGGAACGGGCAGATGAAATAGATGGCCTTCTCGTCGGGCGACCAGGCGATGTCATCAACGCTGTAGTCCCACTCGGCAGTCAAGTCCACCTTGTTGCCGTCGGCACCCATAAAGAAGATGCGGTTCTTGTCGGCCTCATAGCCGTCATGCTCCATCGACAGCCATGCCATCTCACCCTTGCTGTTGATGATGGGATAAGTGTCATAACCCATCATGCCCTGAGTCAGGTTTTCGGTCTTGCCGGTCTCAAGATTGTACTTGTACAGGTCACTGTTGGTCGAGAACGCATAGTCCTTACCGGTCTTCTTGCGGCAAACATACACCAGGTTCTTGCTGTCGGGGGTCCAAGCCAGCGACTCAATGCCGCCCCAAGGCTTCATCGGCGACTCAAAAGGCTCACCCTCGAGCACATCCTTCAGGTTGCCAGCCTTGCTGCCGTCAAAGTCAGCCACGATGGGATGAGGAATCGTGGTCACCCACTCGTCCCAATGCTTGTACATCATGTCGTCATAGACCTTGCCCGTGGTATGCTCCAGGTCAGGATACATGTCCTGAGCAGTCTTGCCATACTTCACCTGGGTAATCATCACCACGCGCTTCTCGTCGGGCGAGAACACAAAGCCCTCGATACCGTTCTCCACATTGCTCACGCAGTTGCGGCCGCCACCGTCAGCGTTCATCGTCCACAACTGCGGCGACTTGGCCTCTCCATCCTCGGTGTAGATAAAGGCAATCTTATTGCCGCCGTCAATCCACACATAGTTGCTCTCGCTCTTGGGCGTGTTGGTGATCTGACGCGCATTCTGGCCATCGATGTCCATCACCCACAGGTCGCAGTTGCCCTTGTTGGTGGTGATGTCATAATAGGTCACGCCGTACAGAATCTTCTTGCCGTCGGGCGACACCTGAGGACCACCTACGCGGCCCAACTGATTGAGAAACTCAGGAGTGAACGCTTGCTTTTCCATCTTACCGTCTGTTTTGCCGCTCACGGTGCCCTGCCCTGTAGTAGAGGTGTCCTGCTTGGAGCAGGTCGACGAACTCAACAAAGCCATTACCGCAACCGACATTGCTGCTAACTTAAAAAATTTCATAGTGTTGTACTGTTAATGTATTATAGTTAAAATTTGGTTTTCGCGATGTTTCAACCCGCAAATTTAATCAATTATTGACAACAAGTGGCAAACAATGCAAGTTTTTTAGCAAGAATACACTATATTTGCAACCATAAACCAATATAGACAAATAAAATGAGAAGATTATTATCTGCCCTCATCACTCTGTGTGCTGCAGTGGCAGGATTGGCTGCTGACAATGCCACCACATTTTATGTAAACCCGCGCATCGGCACCGGTGGGCATGGACATGTCTTTCTTGGGGCCAATGTGCCTTTTGGCTATGTGCAACTGGGACCGACCGAACCCACTCGAGGCTGGGACTGGTGCTCGGGCTACCACGACAGCGACAGTGTGCTCATCGGTTTCGGCCACCAGCACTTGAGCGGAACGGGCATCGGCGACCTGGGCGACATCGCATTGTTGCCGGTGACCAGCCGGGAGCAGCAAGAAGTCATTTTCAGCCACGATGACGAGACCTACAGGCCCGGATATTATGCGGTGACCTTGCGTAAGCGCGGCAACCCCTATGTCACCGTAGAACTGACGGCAACCCTGCGAACGGGAATGCACCGTTATACCTTTGCACCCGGGCAAGCGACCTGCCTGTTGCGGCTCGACCTGGGTCAGGGCATCGGCTGGGACACGCCTAAACAGATGATGATGCAGCAGAGGTCACCCCGACAGATTGTCGGCTACCGCTATTCATCGGGTTGGGCAAGGGACCAGAAAGTCTTCTTCGTCATGGATTTCCAGCAGGATGTCACATTAGAAAAACTGAATGGTGACACCACGGGACTCATCACCGCATCCAATACCGGTGGGCCACTGTTGGTCAAGACGGGCCTTTCGGCAGTGAGCATCGAGAATGCCATTGCCAATTTGACAGCCGAAAACCCGGACTGGAACTTTGATGAAATTGCCGAAAGGGCTGATGGCGCATGGTGTGACGAATTGGGAAAAATCGACATTTACACCGATGACCCGGATGAAGCCACGGTGTTCTACACCGCATTGTACCACACGATGGTGGCTCCGTCGGTCTTCTGTGATGTGAACGGGCAGTACCGTGGCGCCGACGGCAAGGTGCATCAGGGCGATTTCACCAACTACACCACCCTATCGCTTTGGGACACCTATCGTGCCGCCCACCCGTTGCAGACGCTCATCCACCGCGAAAAACAGCGGGATATCGCCCAGACATTCCTGCATATCTTTGAACAGCAGGGCAAATTGCCGGTGTGGCACCTGATGGGCAACGAAACCGACTGCATGGTGGGCAATCCCGGTGTGCCCGTGCTGGCTGACCTGGTGCTGAAAGGTTTTGATGTGAACCCGCAGGCTGCTCTCAAGGCAATGACCACCAGCGCGATGCTCGACGAGCGGTCGATGGGATTGTTGAAACAATACGGATACATTCCCTTTGACCTCGAGCCCGACAAGGAAACGGTGGCACGCGGTCTGGAATATGCCCTCGCCGACTGGTGCATCGCCCGCGTGGCACAAACTGTCGGCGACAAGGAGAACTACAACTACTTTGACATGCGCAGCAAGTCTTATCAACATTACTTTGACAAGCAGACCCGTTTCATGCGCGGTAAGGACTCAAACGGGAATTTCCGTGACCTGGCTGAATTTGACCCGCTGTCGACCAAGCACCGCAACGACGACTACTGCGAGGGCAACGCTTGGCAATATACCTGGCTGGTGCCCCACGATGTGCACGGCCTGGTTGACCTGTTCGGTGGCGAGAAGCCGTTTATCGCGAAACTCGACTCGTTGTTCATCGTCGAGGGTGACATGGGTGAAGAAGCATCACCCGATGTATCTGGCCTTATCGGCCAGTATGCCCACGGCAACGAGCCCAGCCATCACATCATTTATATGTACAACTATGTGGGACAGCCGTGGAAAACGGCCCAACTCGTCCGCCGTGTGCTGCGTGAGCAATACCGCAACGGCCTCGACGGCTTGTCGGGCAACGAGGATGTGGGCCAGATGTCGGCATGGTATGTCCTGTCGGCCATCGGCCTCTATCAAGAGGAGCCCGCAGGCGGCAAATACATTATCGGCTCACCGTTGTTTGACGAGGCACAAATCAATGTTGGTGACGGCAACACTTTCACTGTCAAGGCAGTGAACAACAGCGACGAGAACATCTATGTACAGAGCGCAACGCTCAACGGCAAGCGTTACGACAAGAGTTATATCGACTATCGCGACATCGTTGCCGGCGGCACACTCATCCTGACGATGGGGCCCAAGCCCAGCAAGTGGGGAACTAAAAAGAAAAACCGACCGTAATTCGGCCTGGAGTCATTAGTCATCAATTAAAACTGAAGAAGTAATGAAAAAACTGCTGTTCGTGGCCATCTGCGGCCTGTTGTCTTCGGTCGTCAATAGCGCCGAACCTGTCGACTATGTCAACCCACTGATGGGTACCCAATCCAGCTTCCAACTATCCACCGGAAACACCTACCCCGCGATTGGCATGCCGTGGGGAATGAACTTTTGGGTGCCGCAGACAGGTAAAAATGGCGACGGCTGGCAATACACCTACGATGCCAATAAAATACGCGGTTTTAAGCAGACACATCAGCCCAGTCCGTGGATCAACGACTATGGCCAGTTCTCGCTGATGCCCACAGTGGGTGAGCCGACCTTTGACCAGAATGAGCGTGCCAGCTGGTTCTCACACAAGGCCGAGACCGCCACACCTTATTATTATAAGGTATATCTCGCCGACTATGACGTGACTGCCGAGGTGGCACCTACTGAGCGGGCCGCCATCCTGCGCTTCACCTTCCCCGAGTCCGACCATGCCAACATCGTTATAGATGCCTTTGACAAGGGGTCTGCAGTCACTATCCTTCCCGACCAGCACCGTATCGTGGGCTACACGACGCGTAACAGCGGTGGTGTGCCCGATAATTTCAAGAATTACTTCATCATCGAGTTCAGCAAGCCTTTCAAGACCTATGTCACCGTTGAAGACAGCACCCTGCGACAGGGACACACTCAAGTCACCTGCGACCATGCGGGAGCCATCGTGACATTTGACACCCGGCGCGGCGAACAAATCACCGCCTGTGTCGCTTCATCATTCATCAGCCTTGAGCAGGCAGAACGCAACTTCAAGGAATTAGGACACGGCGATTTGGAAGCCGTCAAGACAAATAGCCGCAACCGCTGGAACGAGGTGCTGGGCCGCCTCGATGTCGAAGACAAAGATATTGACCACCTGCGCACCTTCTACAGCTGCCTGTACCGCGCTGTGCTGTTCCCTCGCAGCCTGTATGAACTGGATGCCGACGGCAACCCCATTCACTACAGTCCATACAACGGCAAGGTGCTGCCCGGCCGGATGTTTACCGACACGGGCTTCTGGGACACCTTCCGCGCCTTGTTCCCGTTGGTCGACCTGATGTATCCCACGATGGGCGCCTGGATGCAGGAAGGACTGGTGAACGCCTACCTCGAGAGCGGTTTCCTGCCCGAGTGGGCCAGTCCGGGGCACCGCGACTGCATGGTGGGCAACAACAGTGCATCGATTGTTGCCGACGCCTATCTTAAAGGCCTGCGAGGCTATGACATCGACAAATTATGGGAGGCCGTCACCCATGGTGCCAACGCCGTTCACCCCAAGGTCAAGTCCACGGGCCGCCTGGGATACGAGTATTACAACCGCTTGGGGTATATCCCCTATAATGTGGGCATCAACGAGAGCGTGGCCAGGACACTGGAGTATGCCTATGACGACTGGTGCATCTACCGTCTGGGCAAGGCATTGGGCAAGCCAGATAGCGAAATCGACATTTATGCCCAGCGTGCCAGGAATTACCGCAATGTGTTTGACAACGAGACCAAACTGATGCGTGGCCGCCTCGATAACGGCCAGTTCCAGACGCCCTTCAGCCCGCTCAAGTGGGGCGACGCGTTTACCGAGGGCAACAGCTGGCACTACACCTGGAGCGTATTCCACGACCCGCAAGGGCTCATCGACCTGATGGGCGGCAAGAGTATTTTTTGCCAGATGCTGGACTCGGTGTTTGCCGTGCCACCGGTATTTGACGACAGCTACTATGGCTTTACCATCCACGAGATACGCGAGATGCAGATCATGAACATGGGCAACTACGCCCACGGCAACCAGCCTGTCCAGCACATGATATACCTGTATAACTACGGTGGCCAGCCGTGGAAAGCCCAATATTGGGTTCATCAGGCAATGGACCGCCTCTACAGTGCCACCCCCGACGGCTACTGCGGCGACGAGGACAACGGGCAGACATCGGCCTGGTATGTGTTCTCGGCACTGGGCTTTTATCCCGTGTGCCCCGGCAGCAACCAGTATGTGATAGGTGCCCCCTACTTCGACAAGGTGACCCTGAACCTCGAGAACGGCAAGCAGGTCACTATCTGCCGTGAAGGCAAAGGCTGCTACATCCAGTCGATGAAAGTGGACGGCAAGAACTACACCCGCAACCATCTCGAACACGAGCAGTTGACACGCGGTTGCAATATCCTGTTCACGACAGGCGACAACGCCAACCACCACCGTGGAACCAACAGGAGCGACCTCCCCTACTCATTCAGCAGATAACCATTACCGAATAAGACAAAAAAAGGGTCGCTGCGCTCACGCGTGGCGACCCTCGACGCAAATAACATTTCTCCAAATTTATTAACTTTTAACTTGAATAGAATTGATATTAGTTGGAATTATAATAATTATGAAAAGAGTTCACATATAATTGGCATATCCACAAATCACAGATGGATATGCTCTGCAAAAGTACATATTTTTTTAGTATTCAAAAAAAAAAACATGTTTTTTTCAGTGAAAACAAAGTAAAAAAATATAAACCATGCTTTCTGGCTGCCAAAAGTCGAAATCAAGCCCAATGAGCCAAAAAGGAAATCACGATGACCGGCAATTTCCATCTCAGGCAAGTCGGCTTCAATGCCAACAACATATGCCCCATGCTGCACACGCTTGCTCACCTCCGCCACACTCAGGCAGAGTTCCCTCTATCGTAGCGTGATGATGGCAAGTCAGAATCACCGTCTCTATAGAGCATTGTTATTCTTTAAATAATCCTTCATGTTGGCTTTCCAGTTGATGTCACCATAATTGTGATCAATATCGATGAAATTATCGATTCTCCATTCGCCGCCTTCAAGTACCATTTCAAGTCTCACGAGCGAGATGGAACCACAGTTTTTAAGGTTGAATTCAACCAGTGCTTTGTCTTGTTGCAAATCAATCAGTCTAACATCGGATATGCTCAATTCATTGGCGTCCTGTCCCATAACCCAGTAATCGGCGTCAAAGAATCCCATTTCAATATCATCATGACTGTTGTCAAAATCCTTGACGCGCCTCACGATGCTGTTCCAATCGCGGGAACAGTATTGTGAGTCAAAGTCGTAATTTGACAGATTAACCGCGGCATCGTCCGTGCTCCACGCATTGTAGACCGTAAACACCTCACGATAAATCTCATGCACGCGATTGACCACATCCTGCTGCAACAGTTCCTGTTGGTTGGTCGCAACAGGCTGGGTAGCATTTAGCGAGGGTTGTTTACAACCGCTGATGCTCAAAACCGCAACAATCAAAAGGGCAAACCCTAATCCATTTTTTTTCATATCTCAATCCATGTTGATAATAATTATTCACTTTATTCACACTACAAAGGTCTGCAATTTTGTCGGGTCTTACAACATTTGTCCACAAAAAATGAAAAACTTTATACAAAAATATGATGATTTAAAAAAAAATAACTAATTTTGGCAGTCAACTACAAATCAACATATTGATACAATAATTAACTACTAAAACCAATGAACATCAAGAAATTACTGAGTTCAATCATGCTGGCAGCACTCACGATGGTATCGCTCAATGCCAGCGCAGGCAACATTAACGCCACGGCAGCACGCCACGCCGCCAGCAACTTTATCAAACAACACGCAGCAGCCAATCCAGGCTCATTCAAAGCCAATGCAGTGAATGACTTGCAATTGACTCATGCCGAACCCTCCAGTGCGGTGAACAATGCAGTCGACTACTATGTATTCAACATCAAGGGCGGCGGCTTTGTCATCATCGCCGGCGAGGACCGCGCCTCGCAAGTTATCGGCTACAGTGATAAGGGCCACCTGGATATCAACCACATTCCTTATGGTCTCAAAGGCCTGCTGAATTGCTACAAGGAGGAAATCGAGTTCCTGCAGACCTACGAGGGCGACGACCTTGTAACTGTCACCCCCACCTTCAACGCCACATCGGGTGTAGAGCCTCTCATCAAGACCACTTGGGGCCAGGAGATGCCCTATTACCTGCAGTGCCCCTTGGAGAATGGCGAATACTGCGTTGTGGGCTGTGTTGCCACTGCCATGGCTCAGGTGATGTACTACTGGAAATTCCCGACCAGCAGTGCTGCTATCAGCGGATACGGCGGCGGATGGTGGGGTGGCATGACCGTACCGGCTCTGCCCGCCACTACATTTGACTACAGCCTGATGCTCCCCTCCTACTGCCACTGGGATTACGACCTCGGTGAACTCATCCAGGACACTTACACCGATGAGCAGGCTCAAGAGGTAGCAAAATTGGGCCGTTACTGTGGCCAGGCCGTGGAGATGGACTACAGCCCGGAAGGCAGCGGCGCCTATACCTCCGATCAATTAGCAGCCATGAAGAGTTTCGGCTACAGCAGCAGTGCCCAACTTAAATCAAAATATGGCAATACCACACAGTGGGAAACCATGATCAGGACCGAACTCGATGCCGGCAGGCCTATCCTTTACTCGGCCAGCGACCCGAGCGCCGGCGGCCACGCCTTCATCTGCGATGGCTATAACAGCAGTAATTACTACCACTTCAACTACGGCTGGTATGGCACCTGCGATGGCTGGTATCTCACCACTGCGTTGAACATGATACACCGCGATGGCGAAGAACTGCACTTCAATTCTAACCATCAGATGCTTACCGGCGTTGAGCCTCCCACCTACTGCGTCATCAACGCCGAAAGCATTGACGCGCCCAACAACCTCATGATACTTGGCCAAGCACTTAGCACCGAGGCCAAGGGGGTAAACTTCATTACATCCTACAGTACCATCAATCTCCTGTTCAGCTTCGTAGACATGGATGGCAATCGCATTGCCAGCAGTAGCAGCGTGCCCTTGGATAAGAGCACATTTGTTCAGGGCAGTGATGTTGCAGGATCCATCACCCTGCCCACCACCATGGCCCCTGGCCTCTATGATTTCAAGCTCTACTACTCCACCACACAGAACAACAGGCCCATCGCTATCGAGTGTAACGCTGGCCAGCTCAGAGTAGTAGGCCGTCTGGCTAAATACAATGCTGACTTTGACATCAATGATGTCACTTATCTCATCGACTTGGTTCTGGGCAATGCCGGTTCCAATGAGATGAATATTGACATCAACGATGTTACCGGCCTGATTGATTATATCTTAGGCAAATAAAGAACACTGCCTGCCACTTCCATATCTGGCGGATGTGTGCAGTGTGTAATCCATCGGAGCGCCACCCATTCAGGGTGCGCGCTCTTTTTTTTCAGTTATATTCAAAAGACATTGCAAAGCGCAATTAGTGTAGAAAACAAACGAAAAATTAAATGATGCCACGATATTTCACAAATAATGATTATCTTTGCCGATTAGACAAATTTCGATTGACGCTATGACTACAGGCAACATCATCCGTTTTGTGTGCATTCTGCTCTTGTGGCTTGCACTGTGCTGGATACTGCTTTCACGAGCTGCCCGTATCGATTTCATGGTAGTGTTCACTATCGTGGCATCAGGCATCATCATTTTTGTCCCACTCTATAAGAAATATGTGAGAAAGAAAGACTAGGCATGACAACCAAACCCTATATACAACGAAACTGCCCACTGCTGGCCCAAATCGACACCCCCGACGACCTGCGGCAGCTATCAGTCGACCAGCTGCCTCAAGTGTGCGAGGAACTGCGACACTACATGATTCATGAATTATCGAGCAACCCCGGGCATTTCGCGTCAAGCATGGGCGCTGTGGAAATCATCGTTGCGCTGCACTATGTGTTCAATACCCCTGACGACCGCCTCGTTTGGGATGTGGGCCATCAAGCCTATGCACACAAGATTTTAACCGGTCGCCGTGACAAGTTTGACGACAACCGCAAACTCGATGGCCTGAGCGGTTTCCCCAACCCTGCCGAAAGCGAATATGACACTTTCACCGCCGGTCATGCATCCAACTCCATATCAGCAGCCCTGGGCATGGCCATTGCCGCCGAACTGCAGCACAATGACCAGCGCAAAGTGGTTGCCGTCATCGGTGATGCAAGCATCAGTGGCGGCTTGGCCTTTGAGGGTATCAACAATGCTACCACCAACCCCAACAACCTGATTATTGTCCTCAACGACAACGATATGGCGATTGATGCCAATGTGGGTGCCTTGAGTACCTACATGAGCGACCTGAGCACCTCTCACCGTTATAACACGGTGAGATACAAGATTTACCAATTCCTGCGGCGCCACAATGTCATCAATGACAACCGCAAGGGACTGATTATGCGTTTCAGCAACGCATTGAAGTCGTTGTTCTCGGGCCAACAGAACATTTTTGAGGGACTGAATATCCGCTATTTCGGGCTTTATGACGGCCACGATGTAAAACGCCTGGTGAAGGTCTTCCGCGAGATCAAGGACATGACAGGTCCCAAACTGGTGCATGTGCGCACCGTCAAAGGCAAGGGATTTGCGGCAGCCGAAGCCGACCCTGCCACATGGCATGCACCGGGCAAGTTTGATGAAGAGACGGGCGAGCGTGCCAAGGGCGGCAAGGGCGGTCCCATCAAGTACCAGGATGTGTTCGGCAAGACGCTTGTCGAACTTGCCGAGAAGAACGACAAGATCGTGGGCATCACTGCAGCCATGCCCAGCGGCACATCGATGTCGCTGATGCTCGAAGCGATGCCACGCCGCGCCTTTGATGTCGGCATCAGCGAGGGCCACGCCGTGACCTTTGCCGGAGGCCTCGCCAAGGACGGCATGCACCCCTTCTGCGCCATCTACAGCACCTTCCTGCAGCGTGGCTACGACTCCATCATCCACGATGTCGCCATTCAGGGATTGCCTGTAACATTCTGCATCGACCGTGGCGGCATTGTCGGCGAGGACGGTGTCACCCACCACGGCCTGTTTGACCTGGCCTACCTGCGCTGCATCCCCGGCATGACGGTTGCCTCGCCCATCAACGAACACGACCTGCGCAACCTGATGTACACCGCTCAACTTGACGGCATGGGTCCATTCTCTATCCGTTATCCTCGCGGTAAGGGTGTCATTGAGGACTGGCACAACGAGATGCAGGCACTGCCTGTGGGCAGAGGCCGGCGCATGAGCGAGGGAGAAGGTGTCGCAGTGCTCAGCATCGGGCACATCGGCAACGAAGTCATCGAAGTCGTTAACGGTTTGGCACAACGGGGCATCAATGTTGGCCACTACGACATGATATTCCTCAAGCCCATCGACGAAGAAATCCTCGCCGAGGCCACTTCCCGATACAGCGGCCTCATCACCATCGAGGACGGAACCGTTGTCGGAGGCTTGGGATCGGCTGTCGCCGAATGGATAACCCGCAAGGGCTGCAATACCCGACTGCGCATGTTGGGCATTCAAGACGAGTTCGTACACCAGGGTACGGTCAAGGAACTCTATGAGCGTTGCGCAATGGATGCCAAATCGCTTGAAAAAGCCATCCTTGACATGCTGCAACAGACTAAATGACAACCAATTAAAATAGTACAAGAACAATGAGAATCGTTATTGCCGGTGCTGGAGAAGTCGGTACACATCTAGCAAAAATGCTCAGCAACGAGGAGCAGGACATCATCGTCATGGATGTTGAAAACAAGAAGCTGGAGCCGCTCGAGAACTACAACCTGCTCACCAGTCAGGGCAGTGCCATCTCGTTCAACGACCTGAACGCCATCAAAACCGGTCAGTGTGACCTGTTCATTGCCGTGACCAAGAGCGAGGCACGCAACATCCTGTCCTGTTCGATGGCCAAGAAATTGGGGGCAAAGAAGACCGTGGCACGCCTCGACAATGACGAATTTTTCACACCCAAGTGGCGCGACCACATCTCCACCCTGGGCATCGACCATCTCATCTATCCCGAGATGCTGGCGGCAAAAGAGATCTCGAGTGCATTAAAACGCACTTGGGCCCGCAACTGGTTTGAGCTTTTTGACGGCGAGTTGATTGTCGTGGGAGTCAAAATCCGCTCCAACGCCCGTATCGTAAACCAGATGCTCAAGGATGTCTCCAACATCAGCCATTTCCTGCATGTGTCGGCCATCAAGCGCAACCGCGAGATTATCATTCCCCGCGGCGACGACTGCGTGCTGGAAAACGACATTGTATACATCGCGACGACACTCGACCACATCGACGAGGTGCGCGAAGCCTGCGGCAAGGTGCAGACACCTGTCAACAATGTGCTCATCGTCGGCGGTAATGACATAGCCGAACAACTTATCAAGAGACTGGGCAAATCGGTAGACATCAAAATCATTGAACAAGACGAGAGCCGCTGCGAAGAGCTTGCACAGCGCTATCCCAACTGCAAACTCGTCCAAGGTGATTTCCGTGACACGGACCTCAGCGAGGAAGAGAGCGTGAGCAACTATGACGCCTTTATTGCCCTTGGAGAAAACAGTGCCGTCAACATGATGGCCTGCATGATAGCCAAGACCAACGGAGTGCCCAAGACAATCGCACAGGTCGAGGATATCCAGTTCATCAACGAGGCCGAGTCACTGAACATCGGCACAATCGTCAACAAGAAGCTGCTGGCATCGAGCCGCATCTACCAGACTATGCTCGACGCCGACGAGGACAATGCACGCTGCCTGGCACTGTCGGATGCCGAGGTTGCCGAAATCATCGTCGAGGAAGGTGACCGTGTCACACGCTCCGATGTCAAGGACTTGAAACTTAGTCGTGACTTCACGATTGCCGGACTCGTGCGCGACGGCAAGGGACAACTTGTTGACGGCAACACACGCATCCAGGCCGGCGACCATGTTGTGGTTTTCTGCCTGCAAGGCGCTCTCCACAAACTCGACAAATACTTCTCTTAAAATGTTCAAGCGTTCTAACCAGAATATCAATTTTGCCATCGTCCTGAGGATGCAAGGCTGGCTGCTTCTCATTGAGGCCGCTTTCATGCTCATGCCCTTGGCTGTTTCCTTGTGGTTTGAAGAACCAACAGCTGTAAGGTCGTTTATTTACAGTGCCGCCATCACTGCCGGAGCCGGCGCACTGATGGCGTTCGGCATCAGGCCGCGGAGCAACTCGATGCACAAGCGCGAGGGTCTCATGCTGACGGCCATCATCTGGGTTTTCTTCTCGGTATTCGGCATGCTACCCTACCTGTTCACCGATACCTTCAACAACATCACCGACGCCTTTTTTGAGACAATGGCCGGTTTCACGACCACCGGGTCCAGTGTTATCCGCTATGTAGAGGAAATCCCACGGGGAGTGTTGTTCTGGCGTGCAATGACGCAATGGATTGGCGGCATGGGAATTATCCTATTCACCCTCGCCGTCATCCCCATGCTGAACCAGAAAGGAGGCATTGCCTTGTTCAACGCCGAGGTGACCGGCATCACCCACGAGCGCCTGCGCCCACGCGTGAGCCAGACCGCCAAAGACCTCTGGCTCATTTATATCGGATTGACAGCGGCTCTCGCCGTGTTGCTGCTCATCGGCCCGATGGACTGGTTTGACGCTGTGTGCCATGCCATGACCACGACCTCGACAGGCGGTTATTCCACCAAGAATATCGGTCTTGACTATTGGCACTCAAGTTATGTCTTTATTGTCGTCATTATCTTTATGTTTATCGGTGGTATCAGTTTCTCGCTGATTGCTGCCGGATTTAGAGCCAACTTTAAGCGCATCCGCAGCAACAACACCCTGCGCTGGTACTGCATGACGGCATTCATCACCACGGTGATAATCGTGGTGTATATGGCCTACAAGGGTTTTCTGGACAACAACTTCGACCGTTTTGTCTATGGCGCATTCGATACCATATCGGCCATTACTTCAACCGGATTCTCTACATTTGACTATGAGGACAGCGGTGAGTTTGTAACGGTCATCCTGATGGTGATGATGTTCTTTGGCGGCATGGCAGGTTCAACTTCGGGTGGCGCCAAGATGGACCGTCTGATTGTGATGCTGAAACACACTGCCAACGAGTTTTACCGTGTGCTGCACACCAATTCGGTGCGTGCGGTTCACATCGACGGGAAACCCATTCCCAACCATGTCGTGAGCAAAGTGAATACTTTTTTCACGGTCTATATCGGCATCATCATGGTGGTGGCACTATACTTGACATTCTTCGGGGTGCCCGTTTTTGATGCCATGTACACCTCGATGTCAGCCATCAGCAATGTGGGCATTGGGCACGGCGTGACCGGTGTCAACGGGTCCTGGGTATCCTTGCACGCGGGAGCCAAGTGGGTGCTTGCTTTTGAGATGATGATAGGCCGTCTGGAACTGTTCACAGTCCTGGTCATCTTCACCCGCTCATTCTGGAAAAAAGACTGATTTCCAATCACTTTGCGACAAGTCTGTGAGCCCAACAAGCGTTGTTGGCAGCTGATTTGTGTGCCGTTGAACAGCAGCAACGGTTATTCCACCTATTGTTTTAACCAGGGCAGTGAAAGTCCGTTTTTTGCTTTTTTTACTTTGGTAAGAAAAAAAAGTTCCAATTTGCGTTTGTAAACCAATTTTATTTTGTAATTTTGAGGTCCCCAAAATAATCGATAGCAAAATGAGTAAAAGTCAAGGCAACCACAATAAGAAATCTAGTGATAACCAGGGATATTTCGGACCTGACATCAGCGGAGTAAAACAGAGCGAGGCCTATCGCAAGAAACGCGAAGTCGAAGAGGCAATCGACAATGAAAAAGTGACGAAGTGGCAGCGATTCAAAGCATTTTTCCAAAACGGAAGGATGCGGCTCGCTACAGGCATCATCATGTTGATGACAGGCATCTATCTGCTGATATCGTTCCTGTCGTTCTTCCTGTCGGCAGGAATGAGCGACCAGAACCGCGTAGCCACCAATACGATTATAGAAAACGCCAAAATGCCCGACCAGATTCGCAACGCCGGCGCAGCCATGGGTGCATCCATGAGCGATTTTCTCATCGCCGACGGTGTTGGCGTGGCAGTTTTCATTATTGTCGTATGGTTCCTTACCTTGGGCATGAGACTGGTGCGTAAGGGCAAGAAAGCCCACTTCTTCTCCTACACATTCGTTAGCCTGTTCAGCATCTTTGCCCTATCCATGATTGTGGGTGCCGCAACCTATTACATGAAGCCTGTTACATTCTTCCCCCTAGGAGGCAATTTCGGCTTCTATGCCAACAAGTGGCTTGAAGGGTTGTTTGGAATCTATGGCATGATTGCGGTGAACCTGATCATCCTGATGTTATGGATTTTCCTTACCTACAAAACGCTCACAGCGCTGTACCAACAGGTGAAGAAGGAAATCGAGAAAAAGCGCAGCCACAGCAAGGAGGATGCCGAAGAAGTGGTCAGCCAACCCGGGCAGTCGATTTTCCTGGGCGGCGAGCAACCAGTCAACAATGAGCCCTCAAACGATGCTGATGAGCCCAAATCTAAAGCGGCTTCCCGTCGTAAACGGGATACACGGTCAACCAACAAGGCTGCCCAGGCCGATGACGGTGTTGCCGCACGATTGAAACCTATCGTGGTGAGCACCGATGCCAGCAACCCACATGACCCCACCGGCGAATACCGCCACTACATCTTCCCCACCCTGGACTTGCTGCAGGACATCCGCATGAACCCCAACAGTGTGGACAAGCAGGAACAGGACGAGAACAAGGAACGCATCCGCGAGACCCTGAACAAGTACGGCATCGAAATCAAGGAAATCATGGTGCATGTGGGACCAACGGTGACCCTGTTTGAGATTGTGCCGCAGGACGGCGTCCGCGTGAACAAGATTCGCGGTCTCGAAGACGACATCGCCCTGAGCCTGGCAGCCCTGGGCATCCGCATCATCGCGCCCATGCCCGGACGCGGCACCATCGGCATCGAGGTGCCTAACCGTGACCCCCAGGTCGTTCCTATGCGTGAGGTGCTTGGTTCCAAAGCCTTCCGTGAAAGCCGTGCCAAGTTGCCGATGTGCCTGGGTTGCACGGTGAGCAATGAAGTCTTTATCGCCGACTTGACCAAGATGCCCCACCTGCTGGTAGCAGGCGCCACGGGTAAAGGGAAATCGGTAGGACTTAATGCCATCATCACCTCGCTGCTCTATAAGAAAGGCCCATCGGAACTGAAGTTTGTCCTCGTGGACCCCAAGCGTGTGGAATTCAGCGTCTATGCCGACCTGGAGAAGTATTTCTTTGCCAAGGCACCGGGCGAGGAGAAAGCCATCATTACCGATACCGACCGCGTCATCAAGACGCTGAACTGCCTGGTTCAGGAGATGGAAGACCGCTACAAGGTACTCGAAGAGGTGAAATTGCGCAATGTGAGCGACTATAATGACAAGTGGCGCCGTGAATTGCGAGACATTAGAGACGAAAACGGTGAAAAGAAATACCACTACATGCCCTACATCGTGGGCATCATCGACGAGTTCAGTGATATGATCATGACCGCCGGCAAGGAAGTGGAAACGCCGCTGGTGCGCATCGCCCAGAAGGCGCGTGCCGTGGGCATCCACATGATTATCGCCACCCAGCGCCCGTCGTCCAAGGTCATCACCGGTCTGATCAAGGGTAACTTCCCTGGCCGCATTGCCTTTGCCGTTGCCCAACGCATCGACAGCCAGATCATCATTGACCGTACAGGTGCCCAGCAGCTCATCGGCCGCGGCGACATGCTGTTCCAGATTGACGGTGAACTGACGAGGCTGCAATGCCCCTTTGTCGATACGCCGGATCTCGTGCGCATCTGCGACTTCATCAAGGAGCAGGAGGATAATGACCGCGATATCGACCACGAGGTGCCCTACATGCTGCCCGAGTATGTCGGCAAGGACGAGGGAGGCGGCAGCGATGCCAATGTGGGCAATGTCAAGGAACGCGACCCGCTGTTTGAGGAAGCCGTGAAGTTTGTCGTCACGAGCAACACGGCTAGCACATCGTCGCTCCAGCGCCGTTACGAGATCGGATACAACCGTGCCGGCCGCCTGATGGACCAGATGGAGCACGCCGGCATCGTTGGCCCCGCCCAAGGCAGCAAACCCCGTCAAGTGCTCGTCAGCCCGATGGATATCGAACAACTGTTCAATTGAGAATGATAATGCCAACCCACATCGATTGGTTGGCATTCTTTTTGCAGTTATAAAATCTGGACATATCTTCACATTATTATAATATGAGAAACATTGCATTATCCATATTGTGTTGCCTGGTCGCCATTGTGGCCATGGCACAAACTCCAGCCCAGATGCTGGACAAATGCGTAGCGGCCATTAATGCCCGCCAGGGCGTCACTGCATCCTACAGTGTCAGCTCATCTCAGGGCACCAGCAGCGGCAGCATTGCCATGCTGGGGAACAAATTCCGTGTGATTTCTCCTGATGCCAAGTGCTGGTATGACGGTACTACCCAATGGTCGTGGTCGCCAGTCACCGGCGAGGTCAACATCACCAACCCCACAGCCGAGGACCTGCAAATGACCAACCCCATTGCAGCGGCACAGCATTTCAAGGCCAACTTCAACATGAAGAAGGTGAGGGCCCAAACCAGCAAGACTTATGCGGTTAAACTCACACCCAAGAAGAAAGACAACATCAAGACGCTGTGGCTCTACTTTGACGAGACGACCTCATTGCTGCGCACAGCGCGCTTTGAGATGAACGACAAGTCGGTCTATATCGTCAAAATCACAGGCTACAAGCACAAGTCGCTGAGTAATTCGACCTTTACCTTCGACAAGTCACAAGTGCCAGCAGGGACCCAAGTAGTTGACCTGCGGTAATTCACGCATCAGGCTAAAGTCTCGTTATTACGGTCTATTTTTAGTGTCTTAGAAAACGCCAGTTCTCATGTATCACTATTTTATAGGACCCGCTGTGGGTGCTGTGATTGGGTGTATCACCAACGACATCGCAATCCGCATGTTATTCAGGCCTCACCAGGCCAAGTACTTCATGGGCATCCATATACCTTTCACTCCCGGCATCATTCCCAAGGAGAAAAGCCGCATCGCTGGAGCAATCGGTAAAGCCGTGAGTGAGAATCTCATGAACCGCGAGGTGCTGGAAAAGAACCTGCTCAGCGATGAGATGCTCTCCAAAATAGGAAACGCTATCGACGAGTTTGTCGCCACACAGGGTAAGAACAACGAAACCATCGAGCAGTTTGCCAATCACTACCTGCCCCAAGAGGACATTGCGGCCATGCGCGCCAATGTGGCCAACGGCGTGGTCAAGATGCTAACATCCAAACTCGAGGACAGCCGCCTGGGCGAGAGCATTGCCCACATGGCAACTGAGCATGTCATGGAAAAAACGCGCAACAGCCTGGCTGGCCGGTTAGGTGCTGAAATGCTTCTGCAGCCTATTGCACAACTTGTGGAGGGAGTCCTTGCCAAACACATCAACGAAATTCTGCACAACAACTCGCACCAGATGATACAAGGTCTGGTCAACAAAGAGTCGGACCAATTGATGGGCATGACCATGAGCAGCTTGATTACTGGCCATGATGAACAAGTTGCCCAAATCAAGAACGGCATTCTCAACGCCTATCGTGTCATCATCACCGAGCATCTGCCTCGCATCCTGCAGGATATCGACATCAGCAACATCATCGAGCAGCGCATCAACGACATGGATATGGCCGAGGCCGAAGCCATCATCCTGGATGTGATGAAGAAAGAACTGCGGGCCATCGTCTGGCTGGGTGGCCTGCTGGGATGCATCATGGGAACGATTACCAGCCTATTTTGACCCGCCACATCAACAAGGGCGGTGACACCTCAATTGAAGTGTCACCGCCTTTTTATCATATCGGTTAAACCTGATTACTCCACTTGCCAAGTGTCACCAGCCATGATGACATCATTCAAGCAGGTAAAGCCATGTTTTGCCTTGGCTTCCTCGACCTGCTCGGCAACCGAGATCTCATAGGTGGGAGCTTCGACGGCACGGATGACGCCAAGAGCCACAGGCAGGTCGGTGCCGTCCATCATGGCCAGCATCTGATGCAGGAAGGAGCTCTGGCAGTGAGCATCGTGAACCAGCACATCATCCATCGTATAGCCATCCTCGCCGATGGTTACCGCCTTCAGGCCGAAACCGTCCTGAACGAGGCCACGGTTCATGTCCTTGCCGAAAATCATCTTCTCGCCATGCACGAGATGGATAGTGCGGTCAGGACGATTCTCGCGGTCGGTGATGTAGTTGTGGATACCGTTGTTGAAAATCATGCAATTCTGCAGAATCTCAACCACTGCGCAGCCCTTGTGCTGTGCAGCGGCAATCATTACCTCCTGACTGATGTCGAGTGCCACATCCAGGCTGCGTGCAAAGAAAGTGCCGCGTGCACCAAAGGTCAACTCGGCGGGAACGAACGGGTCCTCGACCGTGCCATAGGGCGACGATTTGGACTTGAATCCGCGTGCGCTCGTCGGTGAGAACTGTCCCTTGGTCAAGCCGTAGATGCGGTTGTTGAGCAGCAGCAGGTTGACATCGATGTTGCGACGCACCTCGTGAATGAAGTGGTTGCCACCAATGGCTAGGCAGTCACCATCGCCCGAAATCTGCCACACCGTCATGTCGGGGTTAGCGGTCTTGAAGCCGGTGGCCACTGCACCGCCACGGCCGTGGATGGAATGGAAAGCATAGGTGCGGGTGTAATAAGGCAAACGCGAACTGCAACCGATACCTGAGATGACAGCCGTCTTCTCGGGCGGAATGTTCAATTGAGCCATCGCCTTGAGCAAGACATTGAGCACTGCATGGTCACCGCAACCGGGGCACCAACGCACGGGCTGATTGTTCTTATAATCGAGAGGCTTGTGGGCCATGGGTTGATTATTATTGTTCTGTTCCATTACATTTCCTCCTCCATCATGATGTTTTTAACTCCGTCAACAATTTCCTGAACCAGGAACGGCTGTCCCTGCACCTTGTTAATATGGCAGATGTTCAGGTTAGGTATCTTGCTTTGCAGGTAAGCGGCCAGCTGGCCCGTATTCAACTCGGCAACAATCACTGTCTTGAAGCGGCTGAGCAGTTCGGCAGCATTCTTGGGCAGCGGGTTGATGTAGCGGATGTGGGTCATGGCGATGCGGATACCCTCATTGTTCAAGCGGTTGACCGCATCCAGAATATGGCCATAGGTGCTACCCCATCCCAGAATGATGGTGTCGGCTCCAGTGTCACCCTTGAGTTTAAGCTCAGGGATATCATTGGCCACATTGGCAATCTTCATGCGACGCGTCTCGACCATGTGGGCATGGTTGATGGGGTCATTGCTGAGAACGCCCAGGTTGTAGTCCTTCTCCAGACCACCCACAACATGCTCCAAGCCTGGAGTGCCGGGGATTGCCCAATAGCGGATGCCCAGGGCATTACGCATGAACGGGGTCCATGTGGGCTTCAAGGCTTCGGGGACATAGTTGGGCTTGATAACGGGATACTCACCCTCCTCGGGGATGCGCCATGCCGACGAACCGTTGGCGATGAAGGCATCGGTGAGCAGGATGACCGGGGTCATGTGCTCGATGGCCAGGCGTGCAGCCTGGAATGCCATCTTGAAGCAGTCGGTGGGTGATGCTGCTGCCAGTACCACCAGGGGGCACTCGCCGCTGCGGCCGTACAGTGCCTGGTTCAGGTCGGTCTGCTCGGTCTTGGTGGGAAGGCCCGTCGACGGGCCGCCACGCTGCACATCAACGAGCACCAGGGGCAACTCGGCCATGACAGCGAGTCCCAAGGCTTCACTCTTGAGTGCCAAACCGGGGCCGGATGTAGTCGTCACTGCCAGATGGCCAGCAAAAGCGGCACCGATGGCTGAACAGATACCGCCAATCTCGTCCTCCATCTGAATAGCCTTTACACCCAGGTCGCGCCGTTTAGCCAACTCGTGCAGGATGTCGGTAGCGGGCGTGATGGGATAAGAGCCCAGGAACAAGGGGCGACCGCTCATCTCAGAGGCCTTGATAAGACCCCAAGCAGTGGCCTTGTTTCCACTGACATCGGTGTAGGTGCCGGGACGCACCTCATCGCTCTGGATACGATAGGTCGAAACAGTGGCGTGGATATTGTGGCCGTAGTTATAACCGCCCTTGATGACAAGTTCGTTGGCGGCATAAACTTCGGGTTTCTCGGCGAATTTGGCTTTGAGGAACTTCAACGGAGCTTCCATCGGGCGGTTGAAGAGCCAGCACACGAGGCCAAGCGCAAACATGTTGCGACACTTCAACTGTGCTTTCAGGTCCATGCCTGTGTCCTTGAGCGCCTCCTTGACCATCGTGGTGATAGGCGCCTCGATGACCTGTGCCCTGAGGTTCAGTTCCTCATAGGGGTCACTGGTCGTGTAGAGCGCCTTGTCGAGACCAGCCTGGGTAAAGGTGTCGATGTCGACAATGGCGGCACCACCCTTGCGCAGGAACTGTGCATTCATCTTGAGGGCTGCGGGGTTCATTGCCACCAGCACATCACACTCATCACCAGGCGTGTGGACACCATGACCGATGTGAACCTGGAAACCAGACACTCCGCCCAACGAGCCTTGCGGAGCACGCACCTCGGCGGGATAATCGGGGAAAGTAGAAATGCGGTCACCAAGACCAGCACTCACATTAGAAAAAATGTTGCCAGCCAACTGCATGCCGTCACCGCTATCACCAGAGAAGCGGACGACAATGCTCTGACGGAACTGGACTTTTGCTTTTTCTTCCATGTCAATTCATTGTTGTTCTAAAAATCGCTGCAAAATTACAACTAATTTCTCGACCATGACCTATTTTATGAATAATTTTACATTAATATTATAGCTTTCACATAACGGCTTTCCTTCACTAATCAGGTAAGCACAACTGAATTCCCTAATATTATACCATCTCAAATTGCAGTATCTGGAAAAAAACTGCAATTTTCAACAAATTATTAACCTATTAATTTGTCAAATTAAAACAATCTTTTTATCTTTGCGTGTTAAATAGTATTCATTGAGTCTTATTTAGTTTTCATATATCATTCATTAAAAAAATTGTGTCTATGAAAAAAATCTGTACACTTTTAACGATGGTATTTATGCTAGCCTTCTCATCGCAGGCAGCTATCTACCTAGTGGGAAATGAACCATTCGGCAACGGATGGGATCCCAGTACTGGAGTCGAAATGACTCAAAATGCTGATGGCACCTACTCTTTCACGGCGACCATCAATGGTTCTATCTGGTTCGTGCTTGCCGACGGCCTTGCCGATGCAGGCGACTGGACCAACTTCAACGACAACTTGCGTATTGGTCCCACTGGCGGTGACGAGACCGTTACCGTTGGTGAATGGTGGACCACCCAGAAATCGGGCGGCGACCATGGTGCCTACAAGTTTACGGGTTCGGGAGGCGAATATGTCATCACTTTCAATCCGTTCATCAACAAGTTCAAGATTGACGGTTATGTTGCACCATTTGAGCTCACGAGCTGCACTGTAGCTGGTAGCCCCGCGAGTGTGTTCGGCACCGAGTGGGACAACACCAACACTGCCAACGACATGACCAAACTTGCTGACGGCACCTATGAACTCTGGAAATACGGCTGCGAACTTGCAGGTGAAAGCGAAATCGCCTTCAAGGTGGTAGGTAATTATGACTGGGGTAATGCTTGGCCCAGCGATAACTATGTATATGTAGTACCCGAGAGCGGCTTGTATGACCTGAGGTTCACCTTCAATGCCGAGACCTACGAGGTTGGCTTGGAGGCACAACCCGCAGGCTCGTTTGACCCCATCACCGGCGAGCTGTTCGTCCTGGGTGAGGTAAACGGCAACGGTTGGAATCCCAGCAATGGCTTCCAACTGGATCCCGTGGGTGAAGACGGAAAAATCTTCACCGGCACTTTCACCACCGCCGGTGAAAATGTTGACGAGAACGATGGCATCGGCTACAGTTACTTCAGCTTCACCACCAAGTTGAGTGAGAGCGCTGACGACTGGGGCAGCATCTCAGGCTACCGCATCGGTGCCCTTGAAAATGACTACCTGCTGAACGAGGACATGATGGGCATTGAGGTTGGTTTGAGCAACTTCGGCCAGAGCAACAGTTTCAAGATTCCCGCTGGCGATTATGAGGTGACAGTAAATCTTGATGCCCAGACGATGGTCATCAACAAGGTTGAGCCCGCCGAGGAGCCTTACAAACTGGAGAAGATCTGGGAGATCACCGACCTGTCATTCCTGACCACCAACGATGTTCGTCAGGGCTTCGGTATGAACGGCAAGTTCTACATCAACAACAAGGCCGACCAGACCATCCTGGTTATTGGCAAGAATGGCCTGACCGAAACCACCTATCCCGGTGGTGCCAACTGCGGTATCACCCGTGACGAGGCCGGCAACCTGGTAGTAAGCAACGCTGCATTCCCCGGTGAGTGGACCGAGGCTACGATCAAGGTCATCAATCCCGAGACCAATGAGATGAAGGAATATGCCGTTCCTGAGGAGTGCGGTATTGGCGGCCGTTGCGATATGCTCGGCTTTGCCCAGGGCAACCTGATGGAGGACGGTGTTCTCTACCTGACCGGTGCCACCAACACTGGTGTGTCTATCATGACCATCACCGGTGGCGAGGTTAACACCGACGAGTGCTTCGTTGCTCCTTGCGACGGACTCACCCCCACCACATCGACCGTAATCAACTACTACACCGACCTGGCTGGCGAGGACGCTCTGCTGTATGTTACCCGCAATGCTACCCCGCTGAAGCTCGCTGCCGATGGTGACGGCTTTGTTGCCAATGCAGTCGCACTGCCCGGCAAGGGTGCTTGCAATGGTGTATTCCCGTTCGTTTGGGACGGTAAGGAACTGTTTGTATATCCTCAGGAGCCCAACTACCAGAACGGCTTTGCCATTGCTGAGAACGGTGCCGAGGAGCCCATGATGGTTGTTCCCACAACCGTTGCTGCCAACGCCAACGGCTTCCAGTGTGACTGGCTCAATGCCGAGGCCGATGATGCCGGTGTTACCATCTATCAGTACTATCCCGGCGGCAACATCACCGTTTACCGTCTGTCCAAGAACGAGCCCGTTCTTGAGCCCACCGATGCACCTGTAATCACCATCGAGGAGACCGATGACGCTGTCATCATCACCGCTACCGGTGAGGGTGAGGTTCACATGTATGTCAACGGTGAGGAGGTTGAGAATCCCTACACCATCGCTCGTGGCGAGGAGGATGTGACCGTTGTTGTCACCGCTACCGCCCAGGCCGAGGGTAAGGCTATCAGCGAGACGACCACCGTTGAGGTTGTCGTTCCTGCCAAGGTGACCGTTCCCGAGGAAGGTTATGTAATTGAGAAGGTTTGGGAGAACAACGACCTGTCGTTCCTGACCACCAACGATGTTCGTCAGGGCTTCGGTATGGGCGGCAAGTTCTACATCAACGACAAGGCTAACCAGAAGGTTATCGTTGTTGACGAGAATGGCCTGGCCAACACTGAGTATCCCGGCGGTGCCAACTGTGGTATCACCCGCGACGAGGCCGGCAACCTGGTAATCAGCAATGCCACCTTCCCCGATGCATGGAGCGCTGAGGCAACCATCAAGGTTGTTAACCCCGAGACCAACGAGGTGAAGGAATATGTTGTTCCTGAGGAGTGTGGCATGGCTGGCCGCTGCGACTTCATCGGCTTTGCCAAGGGCAACCTGATGGAGGACGGTGTAATCTACCTGACCGGTGCTACCAACACTGGCGTTTCGGTAATGACCATCGCTGGTGGCGAGGTGAACACCGACGAGTGCTATGCTGCCGCTTGCGACGGCTTGACTCCCTCGACCTCGACCGTGATCAACTACTACACCGACCTGGCTGGTGAGGACGCTCTGCTGTATGTAACCCGCAATGCCGCTCTTGCCAAGCTCGCCTTCGACGGTGATGATCTGGCCGCAACGACCCTCACCCTGCCCAACAAGGGTGCTTGCAACGGTACATTCCCGTTCATCTGGGACGAGAAGGAATTCTTCGTATATCCCACCCTGCCCAACTACCAGAACGGTTTTGCTGTTGCTGAGGCCAATGCCGAGGCTCCCATTGTTGAAGTCGAGTCGACCGTTGCCGCTAACGCCAATTCCTTCACCTCCAACTGGCTGAATGCCGAGGTTGGCGAGAATGAGGTACTCATCTACCAGTACTATCCTGGTGGCAACTTGACCGTTTACCGCTTGACCAAGGTCGGTGGCGGCGTTGAGGAACTCATCAATGACACCGACAAGGTTGTTGCTGGCGTACGCTACTACAACATCATGGGTCAGGAGATGAATGAGGCCAACGGTATCACCATCGTTGTTACTACTTACACTGACGGCAGCAGCAAGGCCGTTAAGATTCTCAAGTAATAACATCGGACCACAAACCATCAAAAAGGCGGTGCCCACAACAGGGCATCGCCTTTTGATTTGCTTTGTGTTGACTGTCAGCGTTTCACTGCAACATAGGTGTCATCGGCCAGATGCTCGACAAAGCCCTCATCAACCAGAAATGAAATCATTGAGACAATCTCGTCATGCGGGAATGACAGCGTGTTGAGGAACTCCTCTAAACGACGCGGCCGCAGGCCTGCCATATAAAGAATGCCCTGCTGCACATCGACAGGCTCGTGGTCTCCCCTCTTGCGGCGGTCGATACACAAGTCGCAATGGCCACAATCCTGGGCAGCCGTTTCTCCAAAGTAGCCCAGCAGCATGCGTTCGCGGCATCCGCTGTCGGCATAGGCATAATTGATTGTTGCCTCGACACGGTCGGTCATGCGTTGCCGCAATTCTTCATATACGGCTTTGGGGAACAGGATATGTTTGGGCTCTTCACGAGATGTCGTATATATAATATAAGGAGTGCGCTTGCGGGGAACATAATGCAGGATGTGCATGCGCGTGAGTTCCAACAACGATTTATAGATAGTCTCCTGGTCGAGTCCGGTGCGGAAGGCAATAACATCCTCGTTGATAAAGACATAGTCTGCAAACAAACCCGTGTAGAGCCGCAAGATGGCCTGCAACACCTGGTCGGCACCGCGTGTGACGGTTTCAAGGTCATAGAGTTCCTCCTTGCGAGCCAGAATCATCACGCGTGACTGGGTCTCGATTTCCTCGATAAACTCGATATATCCTGCCTGAGTCAGGATTTTGAGTGCATTGTGGGTGGGTAGCACCGGCAGGTCAAAAGTGCGACAGAACAAGTTGAAATTGAAGTCATACATCTGCTGGTAGCCCTCGCCAATGGACACTCCCAGGAAGTTGCCCACCCGCTCATAGACACTGCGGATGAAATCCTTATCGGGGAATGCCTCGGTGATGTGGCGCCGCAGCGTGCGCTGGTCGGTTCGCTTGGCGAGCAGCACGGCATAGGAGCGCTTGCCGTCACGGCCAGCCCTGCCCGCTTCCTGATAATACTCCTCGAGCGAATTGGGGATATCGACATGCACCACAAGCCGCACATCGGGCTTGTCGATGCCCATGCCGAAAGCATTGGTTGCCACCATCACGCGGCACTGGTCGGTAGTCCATTTGTTCTGTTTGTCCTCCTTGTCCTCGACATAAAGTCCCGCGTGGTAGAAGTCGGCAAGTATGCCCTGTCGGTTGAGTTCATCGCTGATTTGCTTGGCACGCTTGCGGGAACGAACATAGACGATGGCTGTTCCGGGCACCGAGCGCAGGATGTGGGCCAGCTCGGTGGATTTTTCCTCGGTGTGGCGAACGACATAGGAGAGGTTACTGCGCGCGAAACTCATCGAGAACACATTCGTCTCCCTGAATTGCAGGCAGCGCTGAATATCCTCAACTACAACAGGTGTAGCAGTCGCGGTAAGAGCCAGAACAGGAACCTTAGGGAAAAGTTTGCGCACCTGGGCGATGCGCAGAAATGAAGGTCTGAAGTCATAACCCCACTGTGAGATGCAGTGTGCCTCGTCAACCACAATGAGCGAAACAGGCATCTGCTTCAACCGTTCCATGAACGATTGTGACTGGAGACGCTCGGGCGAGACATACAGGAACTTGCAGTTGCCGTACATGCATTTCTCGTAGGTGCGGTTCACCTCGGCACGGGTGAGGCCAGCGTAGAGGTAGGTTGCCTTGATGTTCAGGGCCCTGAGGCGGTCTACCTGGTCCTTCATCAGCGAAATGATGGGCGTGACAACAAGGGCCATGCCATCCACAGCCATTGTTGGAACCTGAAAAGTGATGGATTTGCCGCCACCGGTGGGCATCAGCCCAAGCGTGTCGCGACCGTCAAGTACCGACTCGATAATATCCTGCTGGAGCGGCCTGAAGGCCTCATAGCCCCAATATTTCTTGAGAATTTCAAGAATCGGCTTGGCTGGACTCGGCATCGTCGTGCAGTTTTATGGCCTTGACCATGAGTTGCACCGATGTGCTGGTGCGATGACGGGTCTCCTCGATAGTATAACAGATGTCGATGGGAGAGCCAGCCTTGAGCGCATCGTTGAAATCGGCCATGCCAAAGGCGATGGCATTCATCATCTTATTGCCTTCCTCGTCCCTGAGGTCGAGTTTGATGTGCTCGCTCTTCTTGCCCACCACCTTGCTAGTGCCCAGATCATACACCTTGCGCGTGATGAAAACGGGCTTGCTGTTGCCGGGGCCGTAAGGATTGAGCATGCGCAGGTAGCGCAGCAACGAGCCATTGATGTCGCTGAACTTGATTTCGCAGTCGATGTCCATGGCCGGTGTCACCTGCTCGTCATGGATGTGTTCCTCGACATAGGCGGTGAGACGACGGCGGAATTCAGGGATGTTCTCCTCCTTGATGGAAAGGCCCACAGCATTGGTGTGGCCGCCGAAGGTCTCAAGCAGGTCGCGGCACGACTTGATAGCCGTGTACACATCAAACCCGCGCACCGAGCGCGATGAGCCCGTGGCGATGCCGTCGGCATAGTATGTGAGCACTACCGAAGGTCGGAAATACAACTCTGCCAAGCGGGCTGCCACAATGCCGATAACACCCTTGTGCCAATTGCGGTCATAGATGACAATAGGCTTCTTGCCGTCAAGCACCTGGGCGTGGCTCTCGATAATCTCGTTGGCCTCGACAGTAACCTGGCTGTCCAATTCCTTGCGGTCGTTGTTGTACTGGTCGATGCGCTTGGAAATCTCCATCGCGCTCTGCATGTTGCGTGTTACCAGCAACTCGACGGACTCCTGTCCCGACTCCATGCGGCCAGACGCGTTGATGCGCGGACCAATCTTGAAGATGATGTCGTTGATGGTGAGTTCGTGGCGGTTGAGTCCACAGGTGCGGATAATGCTGCGCAGGCCCACATTGGGGTTGTTGTTCAGCCTCCTCAGGCCATAGAACATCATCACCCTGTTCTCGCCGGTCAGCGGTACGATATCGGCAGCGATGCTCACGGCCACAAGGTCAAGCATGGCATCGAGGTTGTACATCGATCCCAGTCCATTACTCTTGGAAAACGCTTGCATGAACTTGAATCCCACGCCACAACCCGACAAATCCTTATAAGGATAAGTGTCATCAACGAGCTTGGGGTTCAAAATCGCCGCCGCATCGGGCAGGATATCGTCCGGCACATGGTGGTCACACACGATGAAGTCTATGCCTTTTTCCTTGGCATAGGCAATTTCGTCAACTGCCTTGATTCCGCAGTCGAGCACAATAATCAGACTCACTCCGATGGACTCTGCATAGTCGATGCTTTGCAGCGAAATACCATACCCGTCGTCGTCGCGTGTCGGGATATAGTACACCAGATCGGAGTAAATGTTTTGAAGATACTTATAGACGAGCGCTACTGCTGTGGTACCATCCACATCGTAGTCTCCGTACACCATGATCTTCTCTTTTGCCCCTAACGCCTGATTGAGTCTTGCAACTGCCTTGTCCATGTTCTTCATCAAGAACGGGTCGTGCAGTTGTTGGAGCGATGGGTAGAGGAAGTCGTGGACAGCGTCTGCGTCCTTCAGGCCCCTGTTAGAGGTAAGTAATTCCATTTACTTATCATTTATGTTTGTTTTTTTTGATATGCAAAAACAGGGGCTCACTACCGCAGAGCAATGAGCAAGTGGAGAATGATATATATCTGATTGGATATCAGTCCTATAAAGCACCAGTTTTTAACAAGCCGCCACTATGGGATGCCACCAGTGCGCTTCTGATTCCAATTTACAGTGCACAAAGTTACTTCAAAGTGGCAAGTTTTCAAAGTAAGAAAGAGTGAAATTCAATGAATTTAAATGTTATTATGGAAATTTAACAGGTTCACTGCAGTGCAAATGCTCATCACTACAAAAACAGCATGGTGAAGGAAGTTCAAGTAATACTTTAAATAATGGATAATTTCCCATGAGGCGGAATGGGTGCCGCTGCCCCAAGGGAGCCAACGCCTGAAATGAAATAACCGCTGAGGTCGCTAGCGGACTCGAACCGCTGTGCCCGGTTTTGCAGACCGGTGACTAAACCACTCATCCAAGCGACCTTTCGTGTTTAGCGGTGCAAAATTACTGCTATTTTTCGACCTGTGCAACTTTATTGGCACATTTTTTCGCAGAATTCTTCTCTGGCTTGTTGCAAACATCATGTAACTTGCAGCCAGTACAAGCAGTTAGCGCCGTGTGACGGTTCTTCATTGTCAGGACAATGGTACGCACCAGGGCAATGACTGCACCCAGAACGATAATGCCAACAAGCAGATATTGTATCGTGTCGCTCATCGGTTTATTCCGTCTTTTTTTTCGATTTGAAATTCTTCTTGACCATGGCGGACAGTTTTGCCGGAGTCAGATCGGCAGGATACTGTTCAAAGGGCAGCAGGGTGTGGCATCCGTTCCTGAACTCACTGCACCCGAAGGCCTTATTGCCCTTCATCAGGTGTCCCTTGCCGCAGACGGGGCAAGCAATGTCCTCGTACTTCTTGACGCGCGGTGAGCGCTGTTTCTTGGGTTTTTCTCCCCCACCCGCCGCTGCCGGAGCCTTGGGCTTTGCCGGCTTGCCCTGCTCGACAGCGATGCTGCCGCTATTGTTGTCGCGCAACACATTCAGCACGATTTCGGTAATCATTTTCTTGAGTTCGTCGATGAACTGGGCAGGGCTGTACTCTCCGCGTTCTATCTCGCGTAACTTCTTCTCCCATAAACCTGTAAGCGATGCACTTTTAAGCAATGGTTCATGTATTGTATCAATGAGTTGGATGCCTGCCAATGTGGGAGCCAGGCTCTTGCGCTCCTTGCGGATGTAGCGTCTCTTGAAGAGGGTCTCGATGATGGCTGCTCGTGTCGATGGCCGTCCGATGCCGTTCTCCTTCATGGCGTCGCGCAGTTCTTCGTCATCGACGGTCTTGCCAGCCGTTTCCATGGCACGCAGCAGGGTGCCCTCGGTGTAAGGTTTGGGAGGCTGGGTGGTGCGCTTGAGTACCGCTGGCTCGTGAGGTCCGCTCTCGCCTTTCTCGAAATGCGGCATCACTCCATTATCCTCATCATCGGCCTTTTCCCTGGACTCGGTGTCGTCGCCGTTCCTGTCGCTGGGCTTATTATACAGGTCGCGCCAGCCCGGCTTGAGAATTTCCTTGCCGGTAGCCTTGAAGCCGTACTCGCCCACCTGGGCCATCACCGTCGTGGTATTGAACTCGCAATCAGGGTAGAACGCAGCAATAAACCTGATAGCAATCAGGTGGTAGACACGCTTTTCCTCGGGCGCCATGCTCACCGTTGCAGGGTTGACATTGGTGGGTATAATGGCATGGTGATCAGTGACTTTGCTATTGTCAAACACCTTTTTGCTCTTGGGAAGTTTGGCAAGGGCCAGCACTGGGGCCGTCAGGTTGGCGTAAGGCGCCATCGCCCTCATGATGCCGGGCACTTGGGGATAGATGTCATCGCTAAGGTAGGTGGTGTCGACGCGCGGATAGGTCGTCGCCTTCTTCTCGTAGAGGGACTGGATGGTCTTGAGGGCATCGTCGGCCGACATGCCGAACTTCTTATTACACTCCACCTGCAGGCTCGTCAAGTCAAACAAGCGCGGAGGAGCCTCTTTGCCCTTCTTGGTCTCTACCGAGGTTACCTCTAGAGGTAATTGCTTGATTTGCTGTACGATATCATTGGCCTCACCTTCGGTCTTGAAACGGCCTCGCGTGCTGTTGAAGGCCACACCCCGGTATTTGGTCTTCAGTTCCCAGAAGTTTTCGGGCACGAAATTTTCTATCTCGCGTTGCCG
>ONYP01000065.1 GCA_900322135.1 uncultured Prevotellaceae bacterium | reverse complement strand
AAAGTCCTTGTGTACCTCGAGGAATTCACCGTTGTCGACGATGGCGCTGATGACCTGGTACATGTCATAGGGGTCGTTGGCGCTCTCGGGGATGATGTTGTTCAGGGCATCCTCCACGCGGTCGATGGGGTCGGTGCACTCCACA
This sequence comes from uncultured Prevotellaceae bacterium, assembly GCA_900322135.1. GTDB lineage: Bacteria > Bacteroidota > Bacteroidia > Bacteroidales > Muribaculaceae > Sodaliphilus. Next base: position 13,396 of record ONYP01000065.1, on the reverse strand, counting down.
CGGGGAGTCTCCTCCATATTGTTGCTGGGCATGTAGCTCAACAGTTGACGGATGATGGCGATAGCCTCTTCCTCGGTCTCGGCGGCAAAGTGGGCAACACCGCTCTTGCTGGCGTGTACACCTGCACCACCCAGTTGCTCCTGAGTCACATTCTCGCCGGTAACGGTCTTCACAACCTTGGGACCGGTAAGGAACATGAACGAGATACCCTTGGCCATGATGATGAAGTCGGTCAGGGCAGGGGAGTAGACAGCACCACCGGCACACGGGCCCAGGATAGCGCTGATCTGGGGAATAACACCCGAAGCGTTGATGTTGCGCTGGAAGATTTCGGCATAGCCGGCCAGAGCGTTAACGCTCTCCTGGATGCGGGCACCGCCCGAGTCGTTCAGGCCGACAACAGGTGCGCCCTGCTTCATAGCCAGGTCCATCACCTTACACATCTTCAACGCCATGGTCTCACCCAGCGAGCCGCCGATAACGGTGGCATCCTGTGCGAACACATAAACCAGGCGGCCGCCAACGGTACCGAAACCGGTTACAACGCCGTCGCCGTCATAGGTCTTCTTCTCCATACCGAAGTTGGTGCAGCGGTGCTGGACGAACATGTCCAACTCCTCAAAGCTGCCCTCGTCAAGGAGCATATTGATGCGCTCACGGGCAGTGAATTTGCCCTTCTCGTGCTGCTTGGCAATAGCCTTCTCGCCACCGCCCAGGCGTGCTTTCTCGCGACGCTCAATCAGCTCTTGGATTTTCTCTAATTGTTTTCCCATTTGTTATCTGGATTTTGTGGTCAATTGTCAAGAAATAGTCTGTAACGCCTAATTCCTGACGCCTGATTTTTAATTACTTGTTGGGATTTTCGCAGAGTTCTACAAGTGCGCCACAAGTGGTCTTGGGATGCAGGAAGGCGATGTTCAGGCCCTCAGCACCCTTGCGGGGCTGTGCGTCAACAACGCGGCCACCCTTCTCCTGTACCTCGTTCAGGGCGTTCTGGACGCCATCCTCAACGGCAAATGCAATGTGCTGGATGCCACCACGGCCACCGTTCTTCTCGATGAACTTGGCAATAGCGCTCTCGGGGGCAGTAGCCTCGAGCAATTCAATCTTGGTCTGACCTACCTGGAAGAAAGCGGTCTTCACCTTCTGGTCGGCAACTTCTTCAATAGCAAAGCACTTGAAGCCCAGCATGTTCTCGTAGAAAGGGATAGCCTCCTCGAGCGAGGTAACGGCGATTCCAATGTGTTCGATGTGCGAAATGTTCATAACTTTCTGTTTTTTAGACAATTATTTAATGTAAATAAGTTAATTTTCAAAATAACGCACAAAAGTACAAAAAATATATTTTATATAATGTGTCAATGTGCTGAAAACATTGACTACCTTTGTCGAAAATAACATTATTTAATACTGAAATCTCATGCTTGAAACTTTTGTGATCTTGAGCGTCGTTTCGCTCATCTTTCTGGTCATGGCGGTTATCATTCTCAGCGGCAAGGGCGACTCGCTCATTGCGGGTTATAATACGGCCTCGCGGGAGGCTCAGGATGTGTACCACAAGCGCCGCGTGCGCATTCTGGTTGGCGTGTTGCTCATCGTCATCAGTCTAGCGCTACCACTCTTCGGCTATCTTCTCATCCGTGGCTATAAGGAGGTCGTCATGGTGGCGTTACCTGCCACTGCATTTGTCATCATTACCGCCGCCTTCGTCGCCGCACACTTCTGGGTAAAAAAGAAAGACAAGTAATCACACATCACATTTCGACACAAAAACAGTCCGGCCATTGTCTGGTCGGACTGTTTGATTCCTTATCAATTGGCAGTGGTTATTTCAGGCGGTAGAAGTAGCCCAGGGTGACCGAGACGGTCATCGAGTTGGAGCCTGAGAAAATATCGGTTTTGTGGTTGGGGAACACATCCGTCAGGCCGTAGTAGAAGCGGCCCTCTAGCAATAGGGAATGCTTGGCATTCAGGTTCACCTCCATGCCGGCTCCTGCACAGATTCCGTAATCCAGTCTATTATCCACATCCATGGTCAACTGCTCGATGTGGCGTGTGTTCCGGGCGAAGTATTCCATGCTAGCCGCATTCTTGTAGTCGTAGTTGGATGACACTCCGTCCCCGAGCATAATATCAAGCTCGGGCCCCAGGTTGAAAAAGCCTTTCACGCGCTGGTTGCCAAAGAAGATGTGCGTCATGATGGGCAGTTCCAGATAGGTGAAACTGTGGTTGTACTTGTAATCAGCATTATCATAGGCTTCTTTCCAGCCACGCTGGGTTACATTCAGCTCGGCGACAAGGCCGAAGTTTCTCTCCTCGATATAACGGAACATCGCGCCGACAGTGAAGCCCGGCATCATCGTCTGCTTGACCGACGGGTTGAAATTGACCTTTGAAAAGGTGGCGCCGGCTTTTCCTCCCACATCGATTGTGCTCTCGAAGTGTGTCTGTCCATTGGCCACCAGGACCATGACAAGTGCCGACAATATGAACGCTAAGCGTTTCATCATTCTACACTAACGGTGATCTGGTGGTCAGTGGAGAAGTGTACTGTCTCAAAGGCACGGTTGGTATATCCGCGCCAGTTGTCGCCACGCTCCCAGCGGAAACTCGTCTGGATGCCTTTGTACAACGGCGTTTCATCGTCGATGCGCCCGTCGGTGCCAAGCGATTTCAGCAGGTACATGCCCATATCGAAACCGAAGATTGCCATGTGGGGAGTGGCCTGCAAGGGCTCGCCCCCGAAGTTGGTCTTGTAAGCCGATTCAAGATTGCGGGTGCGGAATCCCTTGGCGTTAAAGAATCGGGTGAACATGTAGGTGTCGATGTCCTGCAGGTCGGTCTGGTAATCCTTGAGGTAGAGCACGCACTCGGGGTAGGCAATCAGGGACATCTCGCAGTCAAAGCGTTCTTTCTTGGCCTGCTTGAGCGCCTTGATGTACTTCTGCACAAGGCTCTTGTCACCCGATGAGGGAATAAAGACATACTTCGACCCGGGATTCATCTGGTTGGAAACGGTGTTGAACGAGATTTCGCCGTTCACATTGATGGTTGCAGTGGGATACTTCTTCCCGTTGATGTGACGCTTCATGTGTTCAAACATTTCCTTGTCATTGTCACCGGGAGCTACCAGGAAAATCACATTGTAGCCACTGAAACGCTCATCAAACCATTTCATCACTCCATGCATCAACTCGCCGGTCGGTGTGTTGACCTGGAACACATAGGGGTTGTCCAGATAGTCCTCATTCTTGGTCGTGAAGCAGTTCATGACAGGAACACCGTTGGCCTTGCCGAAGGCATTGATGCGCGCCAGCTGCTGCGGCTCGCTGGGTGCGATGATCATGTTCATCGCCTTGAGTTCGGGCAGGGCGAGAATGCTGTCGGTGACATTCAGGTTGTGCTGGGTGTCATAGACATTCAGGTTGATATGCTTGTCGCTGATGACGCTGACGCTGTCCAGGGCAAGCAGGAAACCTTTATAGAAGTCGGTATAGAGGTAGGCCTGTTTGGGGGCGGCGCTCTTGTGCAGCTGGAATGGCAGAATCATGGCGATGTTGACCTCGCTTTCCAGCTTCTTGCCGACGAGGTTGTCATATATGTCGTTGAGCCTCGGCGCATAGTAATGCTCCAGGTCCTCCAGCGGAATGGTCGCCATTTCTCCAGTCAGCCGCTCGGTGAAAGGCTTGGGGATAATGATGGTCTTGCCTTTCTTGGCCTTCTTCATGCCGGGGTTGGCGTCCTTCAGCTCCTTCTCGCTGATGCCGTTGTCGGCGGCAATCGAGGCAAACGACTCGCCTCGTTTCACTTCATACTTGTAGTTGCGGATTCCGCTGCGCTCATAGGCAAACGGGAGTGCCGTGTTGGGAATGACCTTGATTCTGGCGTCAGGAACATATCCGTCGGGCTTGAGACCGGGGTTGGACAGGATGATGCCTTCAATCGAGGAGTTGTATTGCTTGGCGAGGCTATAGATGCTTTCTCCGTTCTGTATGGTGATGAACACGGGTTCAGACCCCTGGGGCAATGCCACATTCATCACGGGAGCGCCGTTCTGGCTGAAGGCGTTCATGACCTGTTGGTTGGCATCCACGGCAGTTATCGAGGCCGTTGCACCCTGAGGGATGTTCAGCACCTGGCCGGTTTTGATGCCGTTGTCGGAGCCGGGATTTGCTGCCACGAGCTCTTCAACGGTCACGCCATAACGCTTGGCGAGGCCATACAGTGTCTCGCCTTCCTCAATCTTGTGGGTTAAGGGGGCAGTTGCTTGGGCAACCGACACGCCGTTCTCGACAGGGAAATACAGCTTCATGCCGTTCTCTATGCCATCGGCTGCTTCAGGGTTGTTCTTGATGATTTCGTCTTTAGTGACACCCAGTTTGGCTGCGATGTCATAGATACTCTCGTTGGCACTGGGCACATAATAATAGAATTCAGTGCCACCGATGGTGGTTTTAGGCAGGTTTTTCTGAGCCGAAGCCGTTAATGCGGCAATGGCCAGTGCGGTTAAAATTATAGCTTGCTTGATTTTCATAATCAATGGATTGTTTTTGTATGCTTAAAGTAATGGTTTAAGCATTTCATGCATAACTGCACAAAATACTGGGCAAATTTAGTAATTATTACTTGATTTGCCACCTCAAAAGACCAAAAAAAACTCATTTGGGATTGACGACGCGGTCTCCAAGGGTTGCAGCGAGTTCGTGACGCAGCATGTACTTTTCTTGAAGTTCTTGGATGAGCTTGGGCACCTCCTCGGCTGGGGCTTGGGCAATCTTCGCCTTCAGGTCTTTGATCTGGAGGAGCAGCAAGGCGTTTTTCCAGTTATTGATGCACTCGGGCACCAGGGTAAGCAGCTTGTCCTTCTCTTCGACGATGACGGTATACTGGGTGTGTATCTTGCTCAGTTGGGGCAGGTTGTCGGTAGCCAGGTCGCAAGCAAGCTGGCGCACCTCGTCATCATCTATCGAGCACAGGACCTTCATCAGATAGGCGCTGCTGAATTCCTCCAGCTCATTCTTTATTCTGACATTGGCAACTGCCATGGCCGATTTCTCTTTGCGCTCGTGGGCGTTGATTAGGGCGATGCTGTCCATGGCGTCGGGGTCTTCCTCGGTGTTTTTGGCCATCTCCTCTTCAAAGTATTGCTGGATTTTCTCTTTCAGCTGGGTTTTGATGGCCTCAAGGTCCTCGTAGAAGGGCCGCAGGTACCGCTTGGCTGTTTCAAAGGTGCGCAAGTACAGCGGGTTCCTGAAAGTGATCAGGTCCATTTGCAGTTCATTGCTGATGTGCTCGAGTACAGTGGTAGGTAATACCGTCCCGTCATCATACTTGGTGTCGGTCAGGTAGCACATGCCGTAATTGACGATAAGCCTGATGACTTCTCGCTCTTGTATGTCAATACCGCTGTCCAGCAATGGCGGGCGGCTTGTCAGCGGCTGAATTTCCTGAGGTTCAGTAGCCGGTATGAAGTCTTCGGGCATCGGTGCCGGAGGCGCTTCTTGGATGTCGGTGGCGGGCATGGTAGGGGTACCGGCATTTTCAGCCATCCGTTGCTCGCGGGCCTGCTGTTGTTGACGCTCTTTGCGCCACTGTTCCAGGAACTTATTGCGGTAATGCTTGGTTTGTCGCAAGATGGTTTGCTCGTCCATGCCGAACAGTGTGCTGCATTCCTTGGCATATACCATGCGGGCAATCTCATCAGGAATGACAGCAATGGACTTGATGACATCGGTGATGGCTGCTGTGCGCTTGATGGGGTCGTTGTGCGCATCTTTCAGCACGACACTTGACTTGAAGTTGATGAAGTCGGTCTCGTTTTCACTGATGTAGTCCTCGACCTCGGTAAAACTGTGGGAACGCACAAATGAGTCGGGGTCGTCCTCGGCAGGCAAGGGCAGCACTTTGATGTTGAGCCCTTCCTTGAGCAGCATGTCAACACCCCTGATGGCGGCCTTGACGCCTGCGGCATCACCATCAAACATCTCGGTCACATTATTGGTGAAACGGCGAATGGCGTAGATGTGTCCCAGGGTTAATGCGGTTCCCGACGAAGCGATTACATTCTTGAAGCCTGCCTGATGCATCGAGATGACATCGGCATAGCCCTCGACGATATAGCACTTGTCAGATTTGCTGATTTCTCGCTTGGCCTGATACAAGCCATAGATGATATCTCCTTTCTTGTAGATGATAGATTCGGGAGAATTGACATATTTTGCAATGTTCTTATCCTTCTTTAGGGTTCTGCCACCGAAACCTATCACTTTGCCGGCGATGTTCATGATAGGGAACATCACTCGACCGCGGAAGCGGTCATGCCCGCCCCTGTCATCGGGGATGCACAGACCCACATCAAACAGCAATTGGGGGTTAAAACCCTGGGTTACTGCCGCCTTGTAGAAATCGTCATAGCCCTCACTGCAGTAACCGAGCCTGAACTCCTTGATGGTCGCATCGTTGAAGCCTCGTTCCCTGAAGTAGGCGAGTCCCACATCCTGTCCCGTCTGTGTCTCGTGCAGCTGTCGCTCAAAGTATCCGCATGCCCATTCGTTAAGCATGAGCATCGACTCTCGTTCACTTTGGGCTTGCTTCTCCTCGTCGGTCATCTCCTTTTCCTGAATCTCTATGTGGTACTTGCGTGCCAGGTAACGGAGTGCTTCAGGATAACTGAGTTGCTCATGCTTCATGATGAAATTGACCGCACTGCCACCCTCGCCACAGGCAAAGCACTTGCAGATGCCCTTGGCGCGAGACACATAGAACGACGGGCGGCGGTCGTTATGGAAGGGACACAGGCCTATCCAGTTGGCTCCACGCTTCTTGAGTGCAACAAAGTCGCCCACCACATCGACGATGTCGGCAGTATCCAGGATTTGTTGTACGGTATTGTGGTCAATCATCTTTTCAGTAGCATATTGTTAGGGGTTGGATGTCTTGCCCGAGCACACGACCTCGGGAATCAGGGCTTGGTCAACGGCCGAGATGCCGTGAAGCCTCAGTTCCATGGCGTCACCCTTAAAGGCCTTACGGAATTGGTCGGCATCGCCGTCCATGCGGCGCAACGACTCTCGGTAGCTCTCGATGGCCTGTTGGGTGTCGCCGGTGCACAGCAGCACATGCCCTCGGTTGAGCAGGTCCTGAGGGGTGGGGGTGTCATCGTGAGAAATGCGGTCATAGTAGTCAAGTGCGCGGTCATAGTCGTTCAGCAGGAATGAGCACCAGGCAATCGGTCTCCATGCACGGTGTCTTGCTCCCTCCATCAGGTCGGCTTTGAAATACTGTTGCAGGGCTTCGCCTGTGCGGTTCTGTTCAAGCAGTACATGCCCAATGGTGAGCGTGAGCGATACATTGTCGGGGCTGAGGGCCTCGGCGCGACGATAATAGTCAAGAGCCTGGGCGAGCATGCCGCGTTCACGGTAGCAGGCCGCCATGTGGCGGATGTTCCACACATCATTCTCGTGCAATAGCTCATATCGCTGATAATAGGTGAGTGCCTCCTCGATCTTGCCGGCATTCTGGTAGGCAAAGCCGATTTTCTGATAGATATGGTCATCGGTCATGTCTTCCTTCCCTTCCAGACGGGTAAAGCACTTGATAGCGTCGTTGTAGAACGCATTCTTGAAATACAGTGTGCCCAGCAACTCCAGCACATGGGCGTCTTGCGTAACTTCGGCCAACGGCAGGCAGTCGGTCAAGTCAAGCCCGGGTGAGTCCATCACGGCGATAAATTCACCGCGGCGGGAGAAGAGTTTGAAGAAGCGGTACAGGTCTTGGACAAATGCATTGACAATGGTAACACGGCGTTTGCGCTCGTCGGGCAACTCTGCCTGTTGTGCCTCATTCAGGGCTGCATTCTGTTCCTCCAGCTGTGCCGACATCAGTCCGCGTTGTGACTCGGGAAGGGCCCCCAGCGACAGGCAGAAGGAGTACTTGTCGCTGTTGCACAGGTATGGGGCGTGCTTGATGACTTCGGCAAGGCCTGATTTTGCAGCGCCCAGGTTCTCCAGAACTGCCGAGTGGGCTGGGTAGAAGGGCAGGAACCAGTTGCTCAGGGTTTTGAAGAACGGGAATGTCTTCAAGTGGGAAAAAGTGGCGATGAACACATCACTGCCCTCGACCTGCATGGCGTTGAATTCCTCGATGCGGCGTGTGATGCCGCTCTCGTCTAGCCATTGTTGCCAGTCGGGGTTGGCCTCGATATCACTCAGGTCAATAATCTGTGACTCCTTGTCTTTCAGTTTGTCGATGATGTCGGGGCGCATCTTCATGATGTTGGGGATGAGATCGTTGCGCACCCGTTGTTTCACATTCTCGGTGTTGCGGGAACGGGCGAGCTGCACCTGGATGCTCCACACATCGTGATTGAAGTCGGGTGTGTCGAGCATGGCAGCGATTCGGGCCTGGATCGACTTGGACGACGATGTCCGTTTCTTGTGGGCAAGCATGGCGAGCATGGCACATACCAATGCCCTCAGCTGCACCTCAATTTCATCGCTCAATGAGTAGGATTCCAGCAGAATGAGCAGTTTGCTCTCGTCATAGAATTTCATCAATCCAAGCATCAGGGCGGCGATGAGCAGGCAGCGGGTGTGCACGGGAAGTATGTTGCCGCCGATGCATAGCCTCAGGCTGTTAGCGTCATCAGCTGTCAATGGCAATGATGACCACACGCGGTTGAACAACCTGGTCTCGATGGACTCAGCCTGACGCAAAAGTGACAAAATGGCACGATTGTCGCCATCCGTGGCTGGCGCTGATTGCGCCAACGACAATTGTTTGAGGGCGTCACGGTACTCTTCGATGATGGCTACCAGTGAGGTGTTGCCCAGTTCCCGGCGCCTGGCATAGAAGACTTCGGGGCTGATAGGCTCCAGCAACACGATGTAGCAGCGGTCATTTAATGTGTAGAGCGACTGGCGTATGTCGGACAATATCACATCTCGTTGCGGGTCCATGACACCCTGCTCCAAGTACTTGAGCATGAATGTGTAGGACATGCGCAACTTTTCAAGGTCATCGCACAAGTTGGCACGGCCTGTTTCATTGACGAGCTGGGTCAGGTGAGCAAAGGCGTCATTCACTTTAGCGTCATCAATGCATTGTGATGTCAGTTTGTGTATATGATCTATTTCTTTTGTTGTCATAGCAGCAGATGGCTTTCTTAATCCTTTGTTTCTGCTTTGTCATTGCAAATCGTATGCAAAAATAATAATAAATGTCCTTTTACACGAATTTTCTTTGTGATTTGTGTTGATTATAGAAATATTTCCGTAATTTTGCGCCCAAATAGTAACACTAAAATTTGCAATTATGGTTTTACAACGCATTCAATCTGTTTACCTGCTCATCGCCGCGATTCTGATGGCAGTTTTTGCTTTTTTCCCCGCTTTGCTGATTGGGCAGGGTGGCCAGGTGTTTGCCTATGGTGCACTCACAACGACCAAGGTCGGTTTCCCCTTGATGATGGTGCTTGTTGTGCTCATTTCTCTGCTGGCCGTCATTGATATCTTCTTGTACAAGAATCTTCAGCGCCAGATGACCGTCTGCTTTGTGGACATCATCATCGGCCTTTCCTTGATTCTTGCTATCGGCATCCAGGCGTTTGCCGTCGGCAGCAAGGAGGATGTGACTGTCTCCTGTCATTGGGCTCTGGCATTTCCCGTGCTCTCGGTGATTTTCCTCATGCTGGCACACAAAGCGATGTCGCGGGACAAGAAGCTGCTGCGTGATTCTGACCGCTTGAGATAATTGTAGATTTATTGAATTAATTAAGACCTTACCCTGAACTTCTACAACACTTATTTGCGATGGTTGCAGCGATGATAATCATCTTCGTGATTGGCTATGTGCTTATCGCGTTGGAACATCCTCTCCACATGAACAAGGCTACATTTGCATTAATCACATGTGGCTTGCTGTGGTCTATTTATGCAATGATGGGAACTGACCCTGACACGATGCATGAGGCTATAGTGACTCAATTGGGTGATGCTTGTGAGATTGTGGTATTTCTCATCGGTGCCATGACTATCGTGGAAATCATCGACCGTTACGGCGGATTTTCGTTCATTACCGAGCACATCAATGCCAAGAGCAAGCGCCATCTGCTCTGGATTTTGTGTTCGTTGTCTTTTCTCATGTCGGCAGTGCTTGACAATATGACCACCACGATTATCATGGTGATGATGCTGCGCCGTCTGCTGAGCGACCAGAAGGACCGCTGGCTGTTCGCTGGCCTCATTGTGATTGCGGCCAATGCCGGTGGCGCTTTTTCGCCCATCGGTGATGTGACGACCATCATGTTGTGGATGGATGAGAAGGTTTCGTCTTTAGGCCTCATTGTCAATCTGCTCATTCCCAGTATTGTGGCAATGGTGATTCCTGTATTCATTGCACAATTTTTCATCAAGGAGGGTAAGATGCAGACGATTACGACGATGGCCGATAAGAACCCTGGACTGCATGAGCGTCATCCCCATTTGAGCAAAGCCATGCTGATTATTGGCGTGGGGGGATTGCTCTTTGTCCCTGTTTTCAAGACGCTTACCGGTCTGCCCCCCTTCATGGGCATCATGATATCGCTGGGTGTTATCTGGGGCGTTACCGAGATTTGGGTGAAGCGCTTCAAGATTGACTCCAAGATGGGCGGCCGCGTTTCATCGGCTTTGCACACGATTGATATGCCCACGATCCTGTTCTTCCTGGGCATTTTGATGGCTGTATCGGCTTTGTCCGAGGTTGGTGTCCTTGAGACGCTTGCCGAGGATATGAACACCCGAATCCACCAGCCCGTCTTGATGACCTCAATCATCGGCGTCCTGTCATCAATTGTGGACAATGTGCCCCTTGTCTCGGCTTGTATTAAGATGTTTGAGGGCATGGCGCCCGAAGGCACGGCTGACCCCTATCTCATGGCCTTTGTCGAGGACGGCCTGTTCTGGCACTTGCTCACCTTCTGCGCCGGTGTGGGTGGCTCGTTGCTCATCATCGGGTCGGCTGCTGGCGTGGTGGCTATGGGTATTGAGAAAATCCCGTTCTTCTGGTATCTGAAGAAGATTACGCTGCTCGCCCTTGCCGGTTATGTGGCTGGTATCCTTATCATCTGCCTCGAGAGCCTGTTGCCATTCTTCCTGCAGGCGGGAGGTGCATGACAATAATACAACTGGAATTATTATAGCATAAGAGGGTGTGCCGCGGCACACCCTCTTATGCTTTAGGAGCACGACGCACGCCAGTTACTCAACGGTGATGAGATAAATCTTTCCGTCGGGTGTCGAGAATGCGATTTTCCCGCTCTGTGATGAGGGCTGGGGATAGGTGGCTATCACTTCGCTGCCTGTCAGGGTCTGTTCCTGCCCGTCGAGGGTTCGCGCTACAATCGATGAAGCGACAATGGTGTACTCATTATCTTCTTCGTTCATGCCCACGATGGTATTGTTGTCCCACCATTTGGGTGCAGTCAGGTTGCCCATAGGGGTAACATGGCTGCCGTCGATGTCGCAGACAAATGCACCTTGACCGCTCACATAGTACAGTACCCGTTTGCTGTCGGGTGAGAGCGAAGCCCAGATGTAGTGTTCGTCTGTGCCGTTGGGGGCCAGCATCGTGGTCTCGCCGTTACGGGTGATGTAGAGCTTCAAGTGGTACCTCGACAGCAGGGGGCGTTCCATAGTCTGGGTAGCGCCTTTCTTGAGTGCGTGCAGTTTCACCTTGCCGTCGGTCACGGTAGCCGCTGTGCCGTTCTCCACAGCAAATCCTTGTTGATTCCGTGTGGCCTTGACCAGCGTCTGTTTTTTGCCGTTTGACAGGTCGATAGACTTCACTGCCTGGTAGCGCCGTTTGTCCTTATAGGTCACTTCGCCATACACGATTTGCCGCCCGTCATTACTGATGTCCACATTACTGCCTGCGCCCTCGTCATTGGTCACCGTGGTGGCGGCATGGGTCGCTAAGTCCCATTTGACCAGACCCTGCTTGGTATCGGTTGAGAGCAGCAGGTAGTCGCCTTGTGGGCTGATGGCAACAGCCTGCATGACCTTGTCCTTATCTTGGCTCACATTCAGGGGCTCTATGGATGAGACTTGCATGATCTGAGCCTGTCCTGCCATTGTCACCGGCAATAGCAATGCAATCATTATCTTTTTCATGTTCTTTTCCGTTTTTGATTAATGAGGTGAGTTGCCCAACAATATATCGATAAGCGTTATGATGTCATCGATGTCGATATCACCATACTCATTCACATTGGCTGCATCAAGATTGATGGGGTGCGGGTCTTTACCCAGCACATAATCGATGAGCGTGGTCACATCGTTGATGTCCCGCTCGCCATCATTGTTCACATCGCCCAGTTGGGTAGGTTGGCCCTTGGTGATGAGCAGTGCGGTCCTTGCGGGTGTGGTGCTCTGGTTGTCGTCGGTGGGGATGGAATAGATGCCGATGTTCTTGCCGGCGCAGTGTTGCCGTTCCAAGTGATGTCAAAGAACTGGAGCACGCCGTCACCGTCGTTGATGACCATGGTGCCGCCGTCGTTGCTGATGGCGAAGCCCGACATGAGCGAGCCGTTGAGCGAGGCCTGGCTGCCGCTGTTGTAGGCCACGCTGCCGCTGTTGTCTACAAACAGCAGTGAGGGCACTGCGGCCGAGTTCTGTCCCTTGCTGCGGTACTGCATGACCCAGGTGCCTCGACCGCCGGCATCGGCGATGATGTTGCCGTTGCCGTTGATCATCCATGTTCCCACATCGAGGAGCTGGTCGGGCGCCTTGTCCCAGGTGGTGAGCAGGGAGCCGTCGGGCTGCCCGATGTTGTAGATGCCCACATTGTTGCCCTTGCCCGACGGAGCCACCACATCCTCGAGGAAGGCGTAGAGCCTTGTGTCGGCGCCGCTGCCCTGAATCCAAACGCCGGGAGTGGAACTGCCGACGCTCTGTCCGTCGTTGGTGATCAGTCCTGCCGAGTTGCGCGTGCCTACAAAGAACTGGCTGAATGTGCCGTCCAGGTGGTCGGGGTCGGCGATGTAGATGCCCGAGGTGGCATCGCCCCATTCAGGGATGTAGACCTTGCCCTGTCCGTCGACGGCAATCCTGAGGTTGTTGGCCCATGTGATTCCACCGTTGTAGACGGTCGTGTTCATCGGCAGAGCGTTGACATCACAGGCGTACAGGCCGTTGCCTGCATTGTCCTTGGCGATGCGCTCGCCCACATAGATGGTGCCGAAGTGGCTGCTCTCGGGACTGCGGTCGATGGCCACGGTGGCGCGTGTATAGGTGGCGTTGACGGCATTCAGCCGCTGTATTGCCGTGATGGGCTGTCCCACCACATTGACGGCCCAGTTCATGACCTGTCCGTTGCTGCCGGGCAGGTCTTCTTGTGCCAGCGTAAAGGTGTTTTCGCC
>ONYP01000042.1 GCA_900322135.1 uncultured Prevotellaceae bacterium | reverse complement strand
TTGATGCCGTCACCCTCGCCAGCCTGGCGCAGTTCCTCGGGAATGAGTTCGGTGGGCTTGTCGTCGAGTTTCTCGATCCACACGCCGTCCTTGTTGATCTTGGCTTTGATGTTGCGGTCGGCGCTGCAGCTAACGCCCAGGCCGATGGGGCACGATGCACCGTGGCGGGGCAGGCGCACGATGCGCACATCGTGGGCCATGTATTTGCCGCCGAACTGGGCGCCCAAACCGATCTTGTAGGCCTCCTCGAGCACCTGTTTCTCCAGTTCCACATCGCGGAAGGCGCGGCCGGTCTCGTCACCCGTGGTGGGCAGATTGTCATAGTAGTGGGTTGATGCCAACTTGACGGTCAGCAGGTTCTTCTCGGCACTGGTGCCGCCAATGACAAAGGCGATGTGGTAGGGCGGGCAGGCTGCCGTGCCCAGGGTGCGCATCTTCTCTACCAGGAAGGGTACCAGTGTGCCGGGATTCAGCACGGCCTTGGTCATCTGGTACAGATAGGTCTTGTTGGCGCTGCCGCCACCCTTGGTGACGCACAAGAAGTGGTACTCCATGCCCTCGGTGCACTCCAGGTCGATCTGGGCGGGCAGGTTGCAACGGGTGTTCACCTCCTCATACATGCTCAGCGGGGCATTCTGGGAGTAGCGCAGGTTCTCCTGGGTGTAGGTGTTGTAGACACCGCGGGCGAGGGCCTCCTCGTCACAGAAACCGGTCCACACCTGCTGGCCTTTCTCGCCGTGGATGATGGCGGTGCCGGTGTCCTGGCACAAGGGCAGCTGGCCCTTGGCGGCAACCTCGGCGTTGCGCAGGAAGGTCAGTGCCACATACTTGTCGTTATCGCTGGCCTCGGGGTCGCGAAGGATCTTGGCCACCTGCTCGTTGTGGGAGCGGCGCAGCAGGAAGTTCACATCGCGGAATGCCTGTTGTGCAAGCATCGTCAGCGCCTCGGGTTGGATTTTGAGGATAGGTTTGCCCTCAAACTCGCCCACCGACACATAGTCGCTGGTCAGCTTGTAGTATTCAGTGTTGTCTTCGCCCAGCTGGAACATGGGCGCATAACGGAATTCAGGGTTGTTTGCCATAATCTAGTCTTGAGTTATTGTTGATGATAATTGGTTTTTGTGCTGCAAATTTATAGGTAATTCTCCAAAGCTCCAAATCGTGACGGCCACGACGGCGCTTTTGTCACGGGTTTCATGTGCCGGCGGTGTCGTCAAATCCCAGGCGCTTGAAGTCATCGGGCAGGGGAGCCGTGATGTCGATGTCTTTACCGCTGACGGGATGGGTGAAGCGGATGCGGTGGGCCTGCAGCGAGATGCCCCCGTCGGGGTTGCTGCGCGGCGCGCCGTATTTCAGGTCGCCCTTGATGGGGCAGCCGATGGCCGACAGCTGGGCCCTGATCTGGTGCTTGCGTCCTGTAATCAGGTCCACCTCGAGCAGCCAGTAACGCTGGCTGGCCTGGATGATGCGGTACTTCAGCACGGCTTTCTGATGACCCTCTCGAGGCACGACGCTCACGCGGGTTTTGTTGTTCTGTTCCACGCTTTTGAGGTAGTGGGTGAGGGTGCCTTCGGCTTCGGGCGGCTCATTGCCGACCACTGCCCAGTAGGTTTTGTGGACTTCACCCTTGCGGAAGAGCTCGTTCATGCGCGACAGCCCCTTGCTGGTCTTGGCCATTACCACCAGGCCGCATGTGGGACGGTCGATGCGGTGGGTCACGCCCAGGAACACATTGCCGGGCTTGTCATGTTTCTCCTTGATCCACGCCTTCACCGTGTCGATAAGCGTGACATCGCCGGTGCGGTCGCCCTGCACCAGCTCACCAGCCGCCTTGTTGACGATGATGATGTGGTTGTCTTCATATACCACTTCCATGAGTTGTCCTGTCGATGTTGTCTTGCAGCCTGCCATTGGCTGCGGTGCAAAGTTACTCACTTTCTTCCAAAATGGATGTCCTCCGCGTCAAAAAAAAACGCCCTCGCCTTGTCTGCCGGTTGCCGCGGCCGGGTCTGGCGTAATGGTGCCGTTGCCCCTATGGCTTTAGGATAAATTAAGCCGTTTTAGGGCTTGGACTGAGTAATATATTGTAATTCAGTGAATTATATTATTAAGACAGTTAACTTTCTGATTATTAGGTGATTGTTCTAAATTGTATGGCATTTTGATAAAAAAAACAAAAAAGTTTTACACACTTTTACATTATATTAAAAAAAAACAATTAACTTTGCAAGCCTATCTATTTCAGATGTGGTGTTAAGAAACTAAGAAACTGTAATTAGTCTGTCCCGTTAAAAGGGTTAAACCTAAACCAATTAAGTCAAGCCTAATATAAAGACCCTGTGGCGGACTGTGAAGCATTTATAGTTTTGAAGCCATTTGAAGTGATTTAAGGTAGGTGTAATTTGTGTAAACTTGTAAAACATTTATAATTAATCAATTAAACTAAAATTTATGAGTCTTAAACATTTACTCTTGTTCTTAGTCATGGCACTTGCTACGCTTGGTGTTTCGGCCCAAGTGACGGGTACTGTGTTGGACGAGAACAACGAACCTGTCATCGGCGCCTCGGTCGTTCAGCAGAACAATCCTAAGAACGGCGTGGCAACCGATTTTGACGGTCATTTTACTTTGAATGTGCCAGCAGGCACCAAGATTAAAGTTACCTATGTGGGTTACGAGGATGCTGTCGTTGCTGCCAAGAACGGCATGACGATCACTCTGCAGCCTAAGGGTAATGTGATTGGTGAAGTCGTTGTCACTGGTTACCAGAAGGTGGACAAGCGACTCTTCACCGGTGCAACCCAGAGCGTCGATGCCGAGAAGACAAAACTCTCGGGTGTCGCCGATGTCAGCCGTGGTCTTGAAGGCCGCGTCTCGGGTGTGCAGGTGCAGAATGTGTCTGGTACTTTTGGTACGGCACCTAAGATCCGCGTGCGCGGTGCTACCTCAATCTACGGTAGCTCCAAGCCCCTGTGGGTTGTGGATGGTGTGATTCTGGAGGACAATGTGGACATCAGCGCCGACGACCTCTCGTCGGGTGACGCTACCACACTGATCGCCTCGGCTGTCGCTGGTCTTAACGCCGACGATATCGAGAGCTTCCAGATCCTGAAGGATGGTTCAGCTACCTCTATTTATGGTGCCAAGGCTAACGCTGGTGTGATTGTGATCACCACCAAGACTGGCCGCAAGGGCTCGACTTCGATCAACTACACCGGCGAGTTTACCTACCGCCTCAAGCCCAACTACCGCGACTTCAACATCTGCAACTCTCAGGAGCAGATGAGTATCTTGCGCGAGATGGAGCAGAAGGGTTGGCTGGAGTATGCTAGCTTGGTGAACAGCACCACCTCTGGTATCTATGGCCAGATGTACACCTTGATGGACACCTATGATCCGACAACCGGAACCTATGGCTTGCCCAACACCCAGAACGCTCGCAACCAGTACTTGCGTGAGGCTGAGCTTCGCAACACCGACTGGTTTGACCTCCTGTTCAATAACAACATCATGCAGAACCACGCTGTCAGCGTGTCGGGCGGTACCGATAAGGGCTCGTTCTACACCTCGGCTTCGGTAATGGCCGACCCGGGATGGTACAAGAGCAGCCGCGTTGAGCGTTACACCTTCAATGCCAACGCAATCTACAACCTGACCGACAAGATCAAAATCAAGATTTTGAACAGCAACAGCTTCCGTGACCAGAAGGCTCCGGGTACCTTGAGCCAGAATGTGGATGTTGTTTACGGTGAGGTAAAGCGTGACTTCGATATCAACCCCTATAGCTTTGCGTTGAACACTGCGCGAACCCTTGATCCCCAAAGGCGCTATGTCCGCAACTACACCAGCTTCAACATCTTTGATGAGTTGCAGTCCAACTACATCGATGTTGAGGTGACCGACCTCAAGTTCCAGGGCGAACTTAACATCAAGCCCATCATCAAGCAGGACCAGAGCCTCGAGTTCAACCTGTTGGGTTCGATGCGTGCCGTGAACTCTGAGCAGAACCACTATGTGCTCGAGAACAGTAACCAGGCCAATGCATACCGTGCCGGTATCATTCCCGAGAACGCTTCGATTCGTGCATCCAACTCCTACCTGTATACCGATATCGATGTGCCCAACGCACTTCCCGAGTCGGTTATGAAGGAGGGTGGTATGTTGTTCTTCTCCAAGAACAGCCTGAAGACTTTCGACTTCCGTCTGACGGGTCAGTACCAGAAAGACTTCAACAGTGGCCAACACCTGATCAACCTGTACGCAGGTATGGAGGCCAGCCGCGTTGACCGCTTCTATGAGTCCTTCGAGGCATGGGGTGTCGTTTATGACAACGGTAATATCCCCGCCCTGAACTACAAGCTCTTCAAGCAGATGCAGGAAGAGAACGGTGCTTACTACAGCGTGGGCAAGACCCATCGCCGCAACATGGCTTACTTTGCCAACGCCAACTACGCGCTCCTGGGCCGCTATGTAATTAACGGTACCGTGCGCTACGAGGGTTCTAACCTGATGGGTAAGACCGAGCAGAGCCGCTGGCTCCCCACCTGGAACATTTCGGCTGCATGGAACCTCTATGACGAGCCGTTCTTCCAGAACATGCCCATTTACCAGAAGGGTGCCCTTTCCTATGCTAAGCTGCGCTTGAGCTACTCACTGACTGGTGAGAGCGGCCCCTCGGGCTATGCCAATGCCGAGGCCCTCTATTATCCCACTCGTCCCTGGCGCCAGGAGACCGATGCCTATGAGACTGGTCTTTACATCGCCGGTTTGGGTAACAGCGAGCTCACCTATGAGAAGAAGCACGAGTTTGACCTTGGTGTTGACCTCGGTTTCCTCTACAACCGCATCAACCTCGTGTTCGACTGGTACTTCCGTAACAACTTTGACCTGATTGGTCTGATCCGCACCCAGGGTGTCGGTGGTATCACCACCAAGTACGGTAATGTGGCCGAGATGAAGTCGCATGGTGTCGAGTTCACTATCTCGTCGCACAATATCGAGCCCTCGCGTCCCGGCGGTTTCGCATGGAGCACCGACTTGACCTTCTCCTATGCCGTAACCGAGATTTCCAAGCTCCAGTCGCGTTCACGCGTTATCGACCTGGTAACCGGTAGCGGTTTCCCCTTGCAGGGTTATCCCCACCGTGCTATCTTCTCGATCCCCTTCGCTGGTCTTGACAGCCACGGTCTGCCTCTGGTCTATGATGAGACCGGTGAGATTTCCAATGTGGGTGTTAACTTCCAGGAGTATGAGAACCTGGGCTTCCTCAAGTATGAGGGTCCCGTTGATCCTCCCTACACCGGAGGTTTCGGTAACATGTTTGACTTCAAGGGATTCCACCTGAATGTCTTCATGACCTATTCGTTTGGCAACAAGCTCCGTCTCGATCCCGTCTTCTCGGCAGGCTACAGCGACCTGACCTCCTTTACCAAGGACTTCAAGAACCGCTGGGCTCTCCCCGGTGACGAGGCCTATACCGACATTCCCGCTATTGCCTCGCGTCGTCAGGTTTATTCCAACAACTACCTGAGCATGGCTTACAATGCTTACAACTACAGCACCGCACGCATCGCCAATGGTGACTTCATCCGCCTCAAGGAGGTTTCGCTCACCTACGATGTGCCCAAGTCGCTGATTTCGCACCTGCGCCTGAACACCGCTTCGATCAAGTTTGCCGCTACCAACATCTGCCTGCTTTATGCCGACAAGAAGTTGAACGGCCAGGATCCCGAGTTCTTCAACAGTGGTGGTGTAGCTTCGCCCAACCCCAAGCAGTTCACCCTCACCCTGCGTCTGGGTATGTAATCGATAGTTGTTACACATTATATATAATATAAAGATTATGAAATTAAGATATAAAATATTATTTATCGCTGTGGCGCTGATCGGTCTTAGCTCTTGCAAGGACTTCCTTGACAAGGTGCCCGATACCCGCGTATATCTGGTGAACCTGGATCAGTTGGAGCAGCTTCTCGTGACGGGTTACACAGATGCCAACTATGCCCTCGTGGGCGAGTTGTCGAGCGACAATGTCATCGATAACAATTCACCCAGCGATGACGGTGTGCGTTACCACTTGAGCTACTACAGCCAAGCCGACGAGCAGGTCTACGCTTGGCAGGATGTCGACCTCGACATCTCCAGCAGTGACACACCCTCGGGTGTGTGGGGCGGATGCTATGGCGCTATCGCCGTGGCCAATGCCGTTCTTGAGAAGGTTGACGAGTTTGAGGCTGCTGGTATGATCGAGGATGAGCCCATCACCCCCGCCGACCAGGCCCGCTTGGACGCCATCAAGGGTGAGGCCTACATGATTCGTGCCTATCACCACTTCATCCTGGCCCAGATCTTCTGCATGCCTTACCGTGGTGCCAGCCTCAGCGCTTCGCTGCCCGGTATCCCCTATGCCACTGCTCCCGAGAAGGAGCTCGACCCGAAGTATGACCGTGGTACCCTCCAGGAGACCTACGACAAGATCGAGGCCGACCTGCAGTTGGGTCTGAAGTATATCACCGACGAGTACTACGAGGTGCCCAAGAACCACTTCAATGTGGCTTCTTCCAACTCGTTTGCCGCTCGTTTCTATCTCACCAAGCGTGAATATGACAAGGTCGTAGAGTATGCTACTGCCGCATTCAAGGGCAATGACCCCAAGACCATGCTTAACGATGGCTGGTGGCAGGACGACTTCTACTACATCAGCGATATCGGCCGTTACTTCACCAGTATCGATCGTCCCAGCAACATGCAGCTGTTCACTAACTACAGCACATGGTGGCGCCGCTTCCTGGGTTACCGCTTCACTTGCAACCGTGATGCTAAGCGCGGTACCATCCAGGGCCCCGGTCCGTCCTGGGCGCGTTGCCAGTACCAGAACACCAAGACCAAGGAGAAATTCGCGATGATGCCTTGCTTCAATGGCGTCTGCGGTAGTGCAGGTGGTCAGGAGTACGGTGCCTACTTTGCCGGCACCTGCTTCGAGCAGTTCGAGTACACCGACAAGATTTCGGGCATCGGCTACTGCCACGAGATCCGTCCCGAGTTCACCACCGAGGAGACCCTGCTCATGCGTGCCGAGGCTAACCTGTTCCTGGGCAACATCGATGCAGCGTTCGACGACCTCTACATTTGGAACCAGGAGCACCTCTCCGAGGACGAGTCGCGCAACTACAACCATGTTGAGCTGACCAAGGACCAGATCCTGTCCTTCTATAGCTATTATGACGATCCCAACCGCAAGGATCCGGGCTACAACATCGTCATGAAGTTCCACATCGACGAGGTTTGCCCCAGCGATAAGTACCACATGACCAATGAGATCGAGCCTTACATGCAGTGCGTTCAGCACTTCCGCCGCATCCAGTTGGTACACATGGGTAACCGCTGGTTCGACATCAAGCGTTTCGGCTTCAGCATCAAGCACAAGATGGGCATCAGCGATGTCTACACCCTTGAGGTGCTCGACCCGCGTTACGCCATCCAGATTCCCAACGAGGTTATCGGTGCCGGTCTCGAGCCCAACCCGCGTGAGACTAACAGGGCCGAGGGCGGCTATGTTGTCAACAGCAGTGACTATGTTCGTGTTTCTGATTAAATCTCATCACATTATTAGACTATGAAAAAGATTCAATATTTTATCTCTGCATTATTGCTCGTGGCAGTAGCGGCCATGTCGCTCTCCTCGTGCAGTGAGGACAAGTTGGGACCCACCATCTTCCCTGATGTTGATGAGACGCTCGACCCATCGTCCTACACTTATCAGCTTGATAAGTTCCTTGAGGACAACTATCTCAAGAAATACAACTTGACATTCCTCTATAAGATGCCGGATGTCAGCACCAACATGAACTACAACCTGGTACCTGCTACCTACGAGAACTCCATCGACTTGGCAGTCCTCTGCAAGTACTTGTGGTTCGATGTGTATGACAAGGTTGGTGGTGAGGACTTCCTCAAGTCCTACGGACCCCGCATCATCCTCCTGATCGGTTCTCCCGCCTACAACCCCACTTCGGGTACCGAGATTGTCGGTCTTGCCGAGGGTGGTATCAAGGTGTCGTTGTTCAAGGTTAATGCTATGCGCATCAATGACTTCAACATGATGAACGAGTATTACTTCAAGACCATGCACCATGAGTTTGCCCACATTCTGCATCAGACCAAGACCTATCCCAACGAGTTCAACACCATCTCGATCGGTCACTACGACAGCAACAACTGGCAGGACCGCAGCGAGGGTCAGGTGGCTTCTCTGGGATTCGTGACCACCTATGCTTCGAGTGAGTTCCGTGAGGACTTCGCCGAGACCATCGCCAACTACATCGTTAAGACCGATGAGCAGTGGAACTACATCCTTGACCTGGCAAGCCGTGGTTGGGCTTCGGGTGACGAGGACGATGTGACCAGCCAATTCTTCTGCTACTACTATTATCCCAACAACGATGTGACCCAGGACCTCGTTTATGTGAGCGAGTGGAATGTGTTCACCGAGGTTGACGAGGATGGTACCGTGCACAAGTACTGGCGTAACAACAAGGACAGTGAAGGCAACCGCATCGTTGTCTATGATGTCGAGGATAAGGACGGCATCGACGGTGTTGAGGCTATCCTCCAGAAGGTGCAGATTGCACGCACCTGGCTCAAGGAGTCTTGGGGCATCGATCTGGACCAGCTCCGCGAGGAGGTTCAGTACCGCCAGTCTCACTATGACATCAACGAGTTGCGCAAGCAGGTCACCGATATTCATTAAATGTGTTTCACCTTTAATAACGATGAAAATAAAATGAAGAAGTTTTTAAATATTTCTCTCTTGTCCCTCGTCGTTCTTTCCTCGCTCACGCTGGGTTCCTGCAAAAACGAGATCGACGAAATCTTTGACGAGGACGCCGTTGCACGCTTGGACAAGGCCAAAGCTGAATTTACCGAAATTCTCACCAGCAACGGTGGCAAGTGGCAGATGGAGTATTATGCCAATGCCAACGAGCCTGGCTATGTCTATCTGATGACTTTCCGCACCGACGGTTCGGTGACCATCTCGGGTAAGAACGAGTGGATCGGTTATGTTGAGGGCGAGTCCCTGAAGGTCCCCACCTTCGGCAGCCAGACCTCACTTTGGGAAGTGATCACCGATAACGGTCCCGTGCTCTCTTTCAACAGCTTCAACAAGTACTTCCATTTGTTTGCTGATCCCGAGGATATCCCCAGCTTGGACGAGGAAGCAACCGACGAGACCGGTTACGGTCACGAGGGTGACTACGAGTTCGACCTGATGAGGTACTCTAACGATACGCTCTATATCTCGGGCAAGAAGTACGGCATTGACATGATTATGACCCGTGTTGACGCCAATGTCGACGACCATGTCTACATGGACGAGGTGGTTGCTATGGCCGACTCTTTCTTCAACGCCAAGATTCCTCAGGTCTACATCAACCTGCCGAACGACACCCGCTGGGTTGTCAAGAACGGTGCTTCCAGCATCCTGAAGATGTTCCGTGAGGGAGCCGATGAAATCTCGACTGCCGAGACCCACAATGTCATCATCACCCACGACGGCCTCTCGTTCATGAATCCCATCACCCTCGATGGCTATACGATCCAGAACTTCATCCGTCAGGCCGATGGCTCACTTCTCTGCCGTGATGACAATACGACCACCATCACTGCCGACATTCTGAGTAATGTGTTCATGACCCAGACCTTCAATTGGAAGGCTGATACGGTCCAGTCTGGTGGAGAGTTCGCCAACTTCATTCGTTCCATGAAAACTGAGTTGAATGACTATGGCAAGCGCAAGCTCTCGTCGGTCCAGATGTACTATGACAATTCGCTCTCACGCTATGCCATCTCTTTCGGCTGCTTGTACCAGAAGAGGACATTCTATGCCAACTATTACTTCACCGCCGAAGCTGTAGGTGACAACCAGATCAAGTTCCACTACACTGGTGAGCTCAGCGATGCTGCTGTCATCTATGGCGAGAAGTGCCCGTCGATGAATAGCATTGTACAGTTGCTCAACTCCAGTACCTTCACGCTGACGACCAGTTCATTGCTGGCTCCCGTTGATATGAAGATGACCGATAGCGGCAACTCTGCTACATATATAACTTGGAGGCTTTAACCAGGTCAATGATGATAAACCATCCGGGGAACATCCCCGTGGACATTCCCCGGATGTGTTTTTTAAAACAGTAGTAATTCAATAATTTTTATTCACATAATTTTTTAACAAGCATTTATGAAAAAGATTTTACTTTTAGCCGCAGCCGCACTCCTGGTGTCGTCTGCCAATGCACAGCTCAAGCGCTCTGAGGCTACTCATGCCCCTGCACGCCCTCAAATGCAGTTGATGAAGCCTGAAGTTAAGAAGGAAGTGAAGCAGATGCGCACTCCGGGCACTCCCGTTGTCAATGCCCCCAAGAAGGCTGCCAACATCGAGTGCTGGTACCGTCGTCCTGCTGGTGCCTTCCCCGCAAGCATCGTAATTGAAGATGGTGCCTATGCTGGTGTTCTGTATGCTCCCTACATCGCAGTTACGCCTTATGTAGACTATACTTTCAACGGCTTTGTTGACGGTGCAAGTCCCGATGCACACTTGTTCTGGGAGTATCAGGCTTGGGCTCCTAACGAGGACGGTACCGATACCGAGCAGATGTGGTTTACCGAGGACGGTCCTGACCTAACTGTTCAGTATGGTTATGAGACCGATACTGTACCATTTTTCTATGTAGAGGATGGTGATGCGTTCAATATGTTCACTTTGACGGGTTACGAGATGGGTGGAACATCAGAAGCCCCCCAGATTGTAAATTCCTATTTCTCTGATATCCTTTCAGTGCCCAGCACGATGGAAATCTGGGAGACCGACTTCCTCAAGTCAAGTAAGAACTTCTGCAATGGTGGCCTCAATGGTACCCAGCGCTACCCGTTCATCACTTATACCGGTGCAGAGCCTAATGGTGAAGGCTACTGGTTTGGTACCAATGGATACCACCAGGTAGCTAATCCCAGGTATTTTGTCGACGGTATCGCACAGGCATTTGAGAAGCCCTCTGCTCCCTACCTGCTCAAGCAGGTTGCTGTGATGACTTCTGCTCTCGAGGTGGAGGGTCAAGTAGACATGACCTGCCGCATCTACAAGCTCGATGAGATTCCTGCTTACAACGATACTACCTCTGTTGTATTGCCCGAGGAGCCCGGTGAACTCATCGCTATGGGTCGTGCAACTGTTACCCCCGAGACCGATGCTGCTACTGGCGGTATGGTATTCTTCACCCTCTTCGGTGAGGAGGACGGTCTGGAGTATGACATCACCCCGACTATCGACTGCGCTATCCTCGTTGTGATTGATGGCTACAACGATCCCGGCATGGAGAATCTGAAAGAATTCTCGGCAATGATCTCTACCGATGACGAGGTTGATGAGGGCTTCGGTGAGTTGGCATACCTCAAGTTCGGTTATGCCGATGAGAATGGTGATGTAGACTACTACTACTGGGAAGGTCTGAACAACTTCTTCTCGAGCGGTCAAATGAAGACCGGTCTTTCCATCTTCCTGAGCACCGAGAATCCTTATCTGACCTACAACTACACTGCCGAGGATGGTAAGTACACCTTCCCCAATGAGGGTGGCGTGATGGAGAAACAGTTCGGTAGCCACACTAGCCGCAGCATCGAGTTCTGGTCATGGGTTCCCAGCGCCGATGACGCTTGGTACATCTCCTGCAACGACGAGGAGGTTCCCGAGTGGCTCAACATCGAGCTTGAGGACCAGATGAGCGGTGGCGAGTTCAGCGGTCTGGTGAATGCTGTTGTTACCGCCGAGCCTCTGCCCGAGGGTGTACCGTATCGCGAGGCTATCGTTCGCTTCGAGATTCCTGGCAACTACCTTGATTACACTTTCATGCAGGGTACCAAGCCCGAGCCTCAGCCTTACATCAAGGGTGATGTTAACGGCGACGGTGAGGTAAGCATTGCCGATGTGAACATGCTCATCTCTATCATCCTGGGTGCTGAAGACACCAGTGAGGGTCGCTCGGATGTTAACGGTGACGGCGAGACCACTCTTGCCGATGTGAACAACCTCATCGACATCATCCTCAACATGTAATCATTCACAATAGTGATATTTTCAAACTGAGTATTATTACAGTTTCTTAACATATCATCTATTACCTGAAGAGACGGGGAGCCTGATAGAAGGTTCCCCGTCTCGTCTTTTTGTGATATTGATGGATTTTTTGTACTTTTGCACACATGAACAATGACAAGGAAGCATTAAAGCAAGTGCGAATTACCGCTATGCGCCAGACCGTCTATCGCGACCTGATGGAGCGTTACGAGAATCCCATCGAGCACACCTGTGACATCAGGGTGGGGCAGTCATTCATTTCGGTCGACGGCAAGCGTCCCGAGGGGCTGTGCGAGAGCGCATGGGAGTCGATGAGGCCGTTTGTCCAAGCCCTGGCACGCGGCGAGGGCAACTTCTACGACGGCTGGATGCAGAATCCCCAGTCGGCCATGATTTCGTGCAACGACGGCTTCCGTCCCGTCTCATTCTATTTAGAAACCATCATCTAGTTTATCTAGTGCATCTTGAACACCTAGAATAAAACCCAACCACTATGAACATCAAGTCAGCCGAATTCCAAATCAGCAACAGTGACGCCCGCAAGTGTCCCGAAACGACCATGCCCGAGTATGCCTTCATCGGGCGCAGCAATGTGGGCAAGTCGTCGCTCATCAATATGCTCACGGGTCGCAAGGCCTTGGCCAAGACCAGTGCCACTCCGGGAAAAACGATGCTTATCAACCACTTTCTCATCAACGGCGAGTGGTACATTGTCGACCTGCCCGGTTACGGATATGCCAAGCGCAGCAAGGAGGACCGTGAAAAGTTGTGGCGCATGATTCAGGGCTATGTCTTGGGTCGCCAGCAGATGACCAATCTCTTTGTCCTTGTCGACAGCCGCATCAAGCCGCAGAAGATAGACCTCGAGTTCATGGAGTGGCTCGGCGAGCATGGCGTGCCTTTTTCCATTGTCTTCACCAAGATGGACAAGCTTGGCAAGGTAGCAGGACCCGCAGCCGTCGAGGACTACAAGAAGGTGCTGCGCAAGACCTGGGAGGAGCTGCCGCCCATCTTCATGACCTCGAGCGAGGATGCCCGTGGCCGTGACGAGGTGCTCGGATATATTGACGCTATTAACCAGCAACTGAAACAACAATGAGAAAGATATTAACTCTGGTATCGGTACTTGCCACTCTGGTAGCAGTGGCACAGAGCCATCGCGAGGTGATGTTGAGCGATAATTGGCAATTCTCGCGCGACAAGATCAATTGGCAGGATGTCACCGTTCCCCACGATTGGGCTATCGACGGGCCGTTTGACAAGAAGTGGGACCTGCAGGTCGTCGCCATCAAGGAGAATGGAGAGGATGTCGCCACCGAGAAGTCGGGACGCTCCGGTGCCCTGCCTTGGATTGGTGAGGGCTACTACAGGACGACATTCTCCGTTCCCGAGGGGTATAAACATGTCCAACTGGTTTTCGACGGTGCCATGGCCGACCCGCATGTCTATGTCAACGGCCATGAGGCTGGACATTGGGCCTACGGCTACAACGCCTTCATCGTTGATGTGACCCCCTATCTCAATGGCAAAGGCCTGAAAAACAACTTGGCGGTGACTCTGGAGAACAAGGAAGAGAGCAACCGCTGGTATCCCGGCGGTGGCATCTACCGCCCCGTTAAACTGGTGATGACCCGTGAGCAGGATGCCCTCGACACATGGGGACTCTTTGTCCAAACGCTGGGTATTGAAGGCGAGAAGGCGACTCTGCAGGTTGAGCATCAACTGGATGAAGGTGCGGTGATCGATAATGGCTTTGAACTGGAAGTTTCCCTCTCGGATGCTGCCGGAAGGGTGGTGGCAAGCGCAAAATCCAGCCCCGACGGAATGGGGCATTTCGCGATGCCTCTCGAGGTGTATCTGCCCTCATTATGGTCGCCCGAGAATCCTTACCTGTACACTGTCACGGCAACACTGCGCCACAAGGGACTGGAAATCGACCGTCAGGAGCAAAAGGTGGGCATCCGCACCGTTTCGTTCAGCAAGGAAGGCGGCTTCCAACTCAACGGTGAGCGCCGCAGCATCAAGGGTGTGTGCCTGCACCATGATTTGGGCCCGCTGGGTGCCGCTATCAACAAGACCGCGCTCATCCGCCAGATTGAGATGATGAAAGCTATGGGTGCCAATGCCATCCGCACCAGCCACAACATGCCCTCGACGATGCAGATGGAAATCTGTGACAGCCTGGGCATGATGGTCATGGCCGAGAGTTTCGATGGTTGGAAGGAGCCCAAGGTGCGCAACGGCTACGGCAGTTATTGGGACGAATGGTGGCAGAAGGACATCCGCAACCTGGTGCTCAACCACCGCAACCATCCCAGCATCATCATGTGGAGCGTGGGCAACGAGATTCCTGAGCAGTGGAAACCCGAGGGCGTGAAGCGCTATAAAGACCTCATAGCCCTGTGCCACAAGTATGACCCCAGCCGAATGGTGACTTGCGGCATGGACCAGCCCGACGGCACTATCTGGTGCGGCTTTGCCCAAGTGGCCGATGTGCCGGGCTATAACTACCGCGTCCACAAGTATGAGGAGATGATAGAGCGTCTGCCGCAGGGCTTCATCCTGGGTAGCGAGACTGCATCTACCGTGAGTACCCGTGGTCACTACTGTTTCCCCGACACCGTGGCCACCAACAAGGCCTGGCCCGACGGCCAGTGCTCGGGCTATGATGTGGAGTATTGCTGGTGGAGCAACCTGCCCGACGATGACTGGAAGATGCAGGACGACTTCGACTGGACGGTGGGCGAGTTCGTGTGGACGGGTTATGACTACCTGGGCGAACCGACCCCCTACGATGAATACTGGCCCTCGCGCAGCAGTTACTTCGGCATCTGCGACCTCGCAGGTCTGCCCAAGGACCGCTACTATCTGTACCGCAGCCACTGGAACAAGACGGAGCACACCATCCACCTGCTGCCGCACTGGACCTGGCCCGACCGCAAGGGCAAGGTGACTCCCGTCTACTGCTACACCGACTATCCCAGCGCCGAACTCTTTGTCAACGGCAAGAGCCAGGGCCGCATCACCAAGAATGACACCACGCGACTTGACCGCTATCGCCTGCGTTGGCGTGATGTCGTCTATCAGCCGGGTGAGTTGAAGGTAGTGGTCTATGACGAAAATGGCAACAAGGCCGGACAGCAGATTGTCCGCACCGCCGGCAAGCCCAAGCGCCTGCTGTTGGAGCCCGAGCGCAAAACCATCAAGGCCGACGGCAACGACCTGGCCTATGTCACCGTGAGCCTAGTGGACAAGAACGGCACCCTGTGCCCTGATGCGGCCAATCGTCTGCAGTTCAGTGTCACGGGAGCGGGTACCTACAAGGCTGCCTGCAATGGCGATGCCACCTCGCTAGAGCCGTTTACCCAGCCGCAGATGAGTCTGTTCCACGGCCAGTTGGTGGTCGTTTGCCAGGCTGGCAAAAAGCCGGGAGTGATGACCTTGACGGTCAAGGATCCCGCCACGGGCATGAAATCCAGTGTCAATATCACCGTGAAATAGGCTTTAGGCTTTAGGAATGCGGATGCTAACTTCTAATTCCTAACTTCTAATTCCTAATTTATAATGGTTGACATTTACCTTTTCAATCCCGAACATGACTTGGCGTTGGCACACGGGGCGCACAACTACACTGCGCCGCCGTTTGCACGCCAGTTCCGTCATGACCTGCGGCTGCTGCCCGCATGGGTGGCATCGGCAGGGTCATTTATCGCTGTGCCCGATGATGCCCCGATTGAAGAGGACCGCCGTTGGCTGCTCGACCATCATCTTGATATTACCCCTGTTCCCATTAGCAATATCGCCGACTTGGGTCCTTGCCGCATCCATCCGTGGGGATGGGATGCGACTTTGCGTCACCAGTTGTTGGCGTGTGGCGTCTCAAGTGATTTCCTGCCCACCGAGGAGGATTTGGACTGGATTCGCCGCCTGTCACACCGCCGCGTCACCATTGCCGTGCACGAGGCACTGGACAAGCCCTCCGCGCCTCGTCCTGTCGAACTTTCAACACAGCACGATGTCGTTACATTCATGAACAGGCATCCCGGCTGTTATCTCAAGATGCCGTGGTCGGGCAGCGGCAAGGGCATCTACCGCGTTATCGACCCGCATGGTGACAAGCATGTGCTGCATTGGATTGAAGGAGCGTTGCGCCGTCAAGGCTCGCTCTTGTGTGAGGTG
The DNA here is from genome assembly GCA_900322135.1 of uncultured Prevotellaceae bacterium. GTDB lineage: Bacteria > Bacteroidota > Bacteroidia > Bacteroidales > Muribaculaceae > Sodaliphilus. The sequence goes on along the minus strand of ONYP01000042.1, from coordinate 2,156 downwards.
GGTCTGAACAGGGTGCAGGATTTCGCGGTGGAGTGTGAGTGCCGTGACGGCAAGACCCTGTTGACGGGCTATTCGGTCTTTGACAGCGATTTCCACAGTCAATTCTCAACGGGTAGGGTAGCACCCAGGGAAGAACTGCATCACTCCCTGCTGGCACTATACCCTGACCTTGACATGGTCGTGGATGGTGTGTTAAAAGCACTGGAGGAGATTATCGCTACGCACTACAACGGCCCGTTGGGCGTCGACATGATGCTCTACCGGCACCCCAATGGCCACATAGCTTTAAACCCTTGTGTCGAAATCAATCTGCGCATGACGATGGGCATGGTTACTGCCGCCATGGGTGACCGTCACGGCTTGCGCGGTCGATTCTCCATCGTTTCTGATAATTCCCGTTACTTGGTTTCTCTCTCGATATAGAAAGCGTAATATTCGTCGAGGGTGATGCCCTCGTCGTGGATGCGCTGGGCTGCTTCTTTGCCCACATAGCGCAGATGCCACGGCTCGTAGTCATAGCCCGTGACGCGCTCCTTGCCTTGAGGGTAGCGCAGGATGAAGCCATATTCGTGGCAGTGGTCGCGCAGCCATTTCCCTTCGTTTGACTCGCCGAACTCCCATTTCAAAAGATGTTCCTGTGATACTATGTCCAGGCACAGTCCCGTCTGGTGCTCGCTGTAGCCGGCCTGGGCCGCCAACCTCTTGCTGTTCTGTTTGTGGGTGTCCTGTTGTTCCGTGAACGAACGGTAGGCACTGTTCACCATCAGGTGTGCCGATGTCTGTTGGTAGCAAGCCTGGCGCATCTGGTAGTAGGCGCTGACAACGAGGGTATCGGCCTTGGGACGGTCACCGAAGGCATAATCTCTCTCAAATGTCACCATATTGGGGTTGCGGAAGCGGCTATCCAAGTAGTGGCTCCGGTTAATCAGCATCAGATATCCCTTGGTGGTGTCGCATGGAACAAGGTCTTGCCAATTGTTATCGGCACCCACATTGACAACCGCCACGATGTCGGCTGGCTGAATGCCGGTGGTGTCACTCTTGTGGCAGTTGAGATAGCGCTCAAGGTTGTCGCCGATGAAGTAGGGTTGGGTGACAATCGCACAGGCAAGGGTGTCGATCTCGCCCAGGCCGACCAGAGCGTCTATCTGTTTATCGTTAAGTGCGGCGGCTATCGTGTGGGCCTCCTTGAAGGGATAGCCCATTCGGCATAGTTTGTATTCTTCTGTACTGAAGAAGGCGATACCTTGGCAACTCTTGACCAATACCAGCAGCACCAGCACGGCAGCAGCGAGGACCGGTCCTGTCATCCATGGGTTCTCACGGGCCGTCCATTCCTTGAACAGCCCTGTAACCCTGTCCTGGATGCGCTTTAGTCGCTGCCGCATGGAGTAGGGTGGTTATCGGTTGGCGCGCTTGGCCATCTCGAACAGTTCCAGTGGCAGATGGCAATATCCGTCGGGGTTCTTGTCCAGATAGTCCTGATGATAGTCTTCGGCAGGGAAGAAGTTCTTGAGCGGCAGCAGTTCCACTGCTAGGCGCAGTTTTACTTCGGCTTGCACACGGTTGTACACGGCCTGTAGTGTCGGTGTGTCGGCCTCGTCGGTAAAGTAGATGCCCGTGCGGTACTGGGTGCCTTTGTCGTGCCCCTGCTGGTTGACGCTTGTCGGGTCGATGGCCTTGAAGTACATCTCGGTCAGGAATTCCAGCGAGATGACCTCGGGGTCATAGGCGATGCGCACCGTTTCGGCAAATCCCGTCTTGTCGGTACACACCTGCTGGTAGGTCGGGTTGTCGGTATGTCCGTTGGCATAGCCCACCTCGGTCTCAACGACGCCATTTACCAGTTTGAAGTAATGTTCTGTGCCCCAGAAACATCCTCCCGCAAAATAAATCTCCTTCATAACAATCAATTCTAAATGATGGACAAAGATAGTGCAAGCCGAGTACAATGGCAAATTTATTTGCCCATTGTTTGGTGTCGGTGGCCGTCGAAGTATTGCAAGCCTGTGGCTTGCACGGTGCCTGTGGCTTGCACAGCGGCTTGCTCCTTTGCCTTGTGCAACATTAAGTTTGCAGCGTCGTTGCAGACGAAGTCTGCTAAAAGCAAACATGATGTTAATGTAATACGAAGAATGCCAGGTAGATTTCTTACT
>ONYP01000132.1 GCA_900322135.1 uncultured Prevotellaceae bacterium | reverse complement strand
TGTACGGGCATCAAAATAGTGCTTGTATGATTCAGCAAGCGGTTTGAAGAAATCATCCCCCGTAGCCTTCCAGGCAGCCCCGTAGGCAATGGCATATTCTAGCCCCTTGCCGATGCTCTCGTTTTCAGGGTCGAGCTCGTAGGGTATGTAGCCGTGTTTCATCAACAGGTCATGAGCCCTGCGATGAGAACCCACGGAGCGTTTCATCGCCTCCACAGCCAGCGGGCGGTCCACCTCAAACCCCTTCATCAGCATGTCTGCCAGTACGGGAATGGCCGGATTGCCCACCATGCAGTTGGTTTCACAGCCCATGAGATGCCAGACGGGGAGCGTTCCCTGTTCCTGATAGATGTGGAGCATCGTTTGGGCAATGTCTTTCTGACGTTCAGGATGGATGAGCGACGAGAGCGGGTGCCAGGCTCTGTACGTGTCCCAAAGGGAGAAGGTCGTAAGATTCACGAAATCACCCTGATGAACCATCCCGTCGGAACCCCGGTACTGTCCGTTTACATCGCAGAAGACAGAGGGCGCAATCATCGTATGGTAGAGTGCCGTGTAGAAGATACGGCGCTGCGCTTCATCACTTGTCGAAATCCTGATCTTGGCGAGTTCCTGCTCCCAGGCTGCATCGGCTTTCTGGGCAACACCCTCGAAATCCCATCCCCCGTTTTCGGCTTGCAGGTTCAGTTGTGCATTTTCCACACTGACCGCAGAGAGGCCCACTTTCACAAGCATGGGCTGACCGCTGTTCGGCCATGAAACCACCGAAAGCGAATCACCGTTGAGCTGTTCGAATGCCACGTCTTCAGAGAACTCTGCCACAAAAAACAATTGCTGGTTGTCTGCCCATCCGCGGGAATGTCGCCAGCCTTCCAGCGTTCCCCATTTCAAATCAATGAGCAGACGGCCGGTGGGTATCTCTTCAGAAAACTGGTAGCGGTGGAAACCGGTCCGGAGCGTGGCCGTCAGTTCCGTCTGGCAATAGCCCCCCTCAGGGTAGTTCAGCCGGAGGGCATAATAACCCGCGCGGCACTTCTCGTCGGCATGCGAGAATTTCAGTTCCGTCTGCCCCGCATCGCTCACGGGCAGGAAGCGCACGTCACCCAGGTCGCCGCAGCCTGTTCCGCTCAGATGTGTGTGGGCGAATCCCACTAAAAGCGAATCAGAATAGTGATAGCCCGAACACCAGTCCCAGCCGCGGTTGTGTTCTGTGGGACCCAGCTGCACGAAGCCGAAGGGCACGTTGGCGCCCACAAACACATGGCCGTGGCCCCCCGAGCCGATGAACGGATCTACATATTCAGTAAGCGGCTGCGCAAAGCCGGTCGTGGTTAACACAAAGCTCAATGCCAGCAGACAGAATCGTCGCTGCAGGACATTCATAAACCAAATTTTCATACATTATCAGTTTTCTCCTCTGCAAAAATAAGGATAAAAAGTGGAAAACGCAATAGTTTCCCTGAAAAGTTTCTGTCTCCTAGTGAGTATGCAGAATCATTTTCTGCGTCTTATAAAAAAAGAATACCTTTTGACAAGTTCTGACATTTAATTGACAAGACATGAAAAACTTCACCAAACGAATCTCCGGGTTGTTGATGTTGTTGAGTTTGACAATGACCGTGACAGCCCAAAACGTGAAAGACTATCCCGTGTGGGGTAGCGGGTTCAAGGCAGGCAGTAATATGACGGCCAAAGGCAACGAGAAAGGACAAACGGTCCGTTTCCATATCAGCGAACGCGGAACATTGCCTTTCGTACAGTCTGCTGTCAGGCAGAATGCCGGCGTGGTGACTTTAGGTCCCGACAAGGACGTTCCTTATTTCACCGTACGCTATGCGCTGCCCATACCACCCAGTTATACACCCACCGAAACGGCAGCCTTGACAGGTCTTGATTTTGGCGTCTATCATCATAATCATTCACCTGGTTTCGAAGTGCTCGACAATGGCGATGCCCTGGCCGTTTACTTCAGTACACCGCGGGGAAAAGCCGAGGCCGATACCGCCACCACATGGGTGCAGGCAAGGCTCCGTTATGGGGCAGAGGAATGGGACATGCCCGAGCTCTTTTTCACCACACAAGGAGCCAACGATCAGTCAGGCCTGCTCTGGAAAGACCAGGGTAAGCTGTGGTTCTTCGGCGGCGGGCGCAACATCTCCGACTATGTGCCTTTCCGCATAGCCACTTCCACTGATAATGGTGCCACATGGGAATACTCCGTTCCCAAACTTTCAAAACCGGCTGCCGACTATACCGCACAGCCCATCACCAACGCTTTCCGCGATCCCAAGGGTAACATCTATATGGCCATGGATGCCGACGGCAGCAACAGTTTCCTTTGGAGAAGTACCGATGAAGGAAAGACCTGGCACGACATGGGCGGCCGCACCACAGGGCGCCATTCCACCATCGTGCCGCTCGACGAGAATGGCACGCTGCTCTCCATCGGTGGTAAGAATGCCAATGTGGACGGGTGGACACCACAGAACATCTCCCGCGACTGGGGCAAGACGTGGGAAAAAGCCACGGCAGCGCCCTTCCCGCAGTTGGGCAGCGGACAGCGTCCCTCCATGATACGCCTGCAGTCGGGAGCCCTCATCTTCGTCAGCGACGGCTATCTGCATAAATACCATGTGGCCCCGCCCTCCGAATGGGGAAAACCCAACGATGCCTTTGTCGCCATCTCGAAAGATAACGGCAAGACCTGGCGTTTCAAGACATTGCCTGTCGGACTCCCGCAGGACAATCGTCCGCCGTTCACCTCTTTAGGCTATACCACCGTCAGACAAGCACCCAACGGCATCATCCATGTACTGGCCACCAAAGACTTCCCCGGACTGCACTATGAGTTCAACGAAGCCTGGCTCTGGAGCGATGCGGGCGAAGTGGAGGTCCCGAATAAGGGTGGGGAAGTACGATCCTACAAGGAATACTATCCCGACGGCAAGCTGAAAGCCGAATGGTCAGCCCTTATCTGCACCAACGGCCGCTATCTGCTCGACGGTATGCAGACCGAGTATTATCCCGACGGCAAATTGCAGCACCAGGCCCTCTATCAGGAAGGACGGAAAGTAGGTCGTGAAGTGTTGATGAATCCCGACGGCACCCTGCGCTGGACGTGGGAACGCAGTCTGGTCACCAACCGAGGCACTTGGACCCTTTACGATGCACAGGGGAAGAAGAAGATAGAGTCCCGCTGGCTCACCCGTCCCACGGCCCGCGACTGTGATCACCAGTTCTTCGGTTATGTAGCCGACGGCCCCACCGTCCATTACGGCCCCGACGGCAAGGTTGCCAAGACCTATATGTTCCGTCACGGCATCCTGATGCCCTGAGGCTCAAGCAGCAGAGCATGAGTCTCGTCCTGCTGATGATGTTAGTCGGCAAAGGAGAAAGAAGAGGGGTAAGAAAAAACGAATTTAGTGATAAAGTGATAATCTTTCTTTCACCTTTATATAAAGGGGTTCCCAAGTGTGAGGACTTGGGAACCTTTTTTATTTTTACGCAAGAGCCAGTGCAACTGCAGGCGCTAGCCCAGGTGAACAGGCTGAAGCTGTGAGGGCCGTAAGCAATGCCGTGATAGCGGCGACAACGGCTTGCCCAATAGCCTGAATCCATTTCCATTTATTACTATTCATAACAATAAAGAGACCCACCCCGTCCCTCCCTGCATAGGGAGGGAGATTTGCAGCGGGCATTTTT
>ONYP01000013.1 GCA_900322135.1 uncultured Prevotellaceae bacterium | reverse complement strand
CTGGCCGACATCTTGAATGACCGCAAGAATTATTCATCCAATAAAAACCATTAATCACATTTACTACACAATGAAACAGATTGAAAAGATTGCACAGGGTGCAAATTTTGCCGCCATTAATGTTGGCCGCATCAGCGAGATTATCGAACACGAGTTGCCCATGGGTCCGGACTTCACGATTCAGGGCAAGGTATTCGGCGGACAGGCCGTTGGCGCCGCAGCCAGCGAGTTCTCTTTCCAGACGCTCGTTCCCGGACAGGACAGCGGTTTCCTTCACACCCACAAGACCCACGAGGAACTCTACTTCATCTTGCGTGGCGAGGGCCAGTATCAGGTTGATGGCGAGATCTTCCCCGTCAGCGAGGGCAGCGTCATCCGCGTGTCGCCCAACGGCAAGCGCGCGTTGAAGAATACGGGCAACGAGAATCTGACGATGCTCTGCATCCAGTACAAGGCCACCCCGTTCACCGAGGCCGACAGCCCCATGGCCGACGGCAACATCCTGCAGGAACCCCTCAACTGGTAAGGCAGGCTTGCCGACACGAGGTTTAAGAGTCAAGTGAGGTGGACGATAATTTCGCCCGCCTCACTTGACTTTGGCTGAATTTGGATAAACTAGGCTGCATTTTAGAAATGCTCAAATATATTTTTCATTTCATTCAACTTGCACTATTTTTCACTAATTTTGTAACGGAGTTTTTTGGATTGTGTAGAAGAAAGATGGAATTTAAGACTTTGAATAACGGATTACTGATGCCGATGGTTGGCCTGGGTGTCTATGATGTCCCTGAGAGGGAAACACAGCGGGTTGTGGAGGATGCCATATCGGTAGGCTACAGGAGCATCGACACGGCGGCCATGTACTACAACGAGAGCGGGGTGGGGGATGCCGTGCGGGCATGTGGCGTTCCTCGTGAAGAGCTGTTCATCACGACAAAGATCTGCGATTCATGTTATACACATGACGAGACGATGCGTTCGGTCGATCATTCCATGAGGCAACTTGGTCTGGATTATGTGGACTTGATGCTCATTCACTGGCCAGTGGGGAATCCCGCTGTCATGTGGCACACGCTCGAGGACCTATATGGGCAAGGCCTATTCAAGGCTATCGGTGTGTCAAATTTCTATCCCAACACCTTCCCGATGATTGTTAAGGGTGCCAAAGTCATGCCTGTCGTGAACCAGTGCGAGACCCATGTGCTCTATCAGCAGCGAGCGATGATGGAATACCTGCAGCCCTACGACGTAGCCCTGGAAGCCTGGAGTCCGCTTGCCGAAGGTAAACACGGCATCTTCAAAAATCCGGTTCTCAAGAGCATCGGCGAGAAATATGGAAAGACAGCAGCCCAGATCGCCTTGAAGTTCTTGGTCCAAAACGGCATTATCATCATCCCCAAGACCACCCACAAGGAGCGGATGATTGAGAATATGGACATCTTTGACTTTACCTTGACCGATGATGACCTTGGTGAAATACGCCTTCTTGATACGGGCCGAAATGTTACCGGTTGGCCGTCGGATGCACTCAAATATAATCCCGAGAGCTTTTGATATAGCAATACATGATTGGCGTGCAAAGCAGGCGCTGATGACAGACCAGGACGAGGGGGCGTGCCAGAATCAACTGACGGAACAATAACCGCCTTGCGGGCTGGAAATTCTTCAAAATATAATTAAAATTCAGTATCCTGAGACATAATTCCGCCGTGCCCCCTTGCGGCGGCTTTTATTGGGGGAAACTTAGTTCTCGACCGTCTGGGGCGAGGGCTCATCGTATTCCACTTCGACGAAGATGAGCCTGCGGTGACCCAGGCCCTTGTCGCGACGGTCGTAGTTGTCGCGCAGGCCGGTGAGTATCTGGCAGAACTCCTGCTCGGTCAGGATGGTCTTGAACGGGTTGCTCTTGCCACGGGAGTGGTAGAGCCTCATGCCCCGTGTCGCCATCAGGGCGGCGCGGAACCGCTCGCTCTGGTCGAACATGGCTTGATAGGCATGGCGGACCAGTTGCTGGAAATCTTCCGACTGTCGGTCTATGGCGATGTCCTTCCACCAAACGATTTGGTCGGTCTGCCATCTTGTGCTGGTCGCCCTCTTGGCATTGCGGCCCTTCATGGCGCATATCTGCCGCTGCTTGTCGCGGTCCTGCTGCTTCAAGGACTGGAGAAAGCCCTCCATGCTGCCGCACGCAACACCGTCAAAAGTGAATGGGTTGCTGCACAGGTTGGACAGCACCTGGGAGGGATACTCGCTGTGCGACCATATATCCACGGCACGGCCGAGCCGAACCATCCATCTTATGTATAATTGCCTGAACATAACTCATGTGATTTGATAAGTGACTCCGCTGGGACTCGGACCCAGGACCCCCGCATTAAAAGTGTGGTGCTCTGACCTGCTGAGCTACGGAGCCATCAATTGACTAGTGGGAAAGGCAGGATTCGAACCTACTCAGCCTAGGGGCAACAGATTTACAGTCTGCCGCGACTCTCCAACTTCGCCGCTTTCCCTTATGTCTGCGGAGGATAATGGATTCGAACCATTGCGCCGTTTTACCGACCTGACGCATTAACAGTGCGTCCCATTAACCAACTTGGGCAATCCTCCTTGTTTTCGTTTGACGCTGCAAAGGAAATATGACCGACCGCAGTCTTTTTTCGTTCCATAAAAAATCTTCATTTTTTGTGTAAAAAACACCTTTTTTCTCCCACGGGAGGTAAGAAAAAGCCTCTTTTCAGGCCCCTGCCCTCTAGCGTGGTTCAAACAGCAACGGTATTTTTTAGGTATAGTTGCCGCCTTCTTGCACCAAAAACAGCCTAAGATTAATGGCAAACGAGAGCGTTTCTCGAAATTATCGTTACCTTTGTATCCTCGACAGTAACATCAACCAGATTTTGCAAGATATGAAAGCGAAACGATTTCTCACTTCCCTCGTGGCGGCGTTGACGCTGGCAATCGCTCCGTCATGGGCATGTACCAACCTGATTGTTGGCAAGGCCGCCTCGGCCGACGGCTCTGTAATCTGTACCTATAATTGTGATGGTTATGGCTTCGCCGGCTCCCTGTCGCGCACTCCGGGCGGCAGGCATGACAAGGGCGAGAAGATTGCCATCCGTGAGTGGGGCAGGGGAGCCGTGAGGGGCTATGTGCCTCAAGTGGAATACACCTATGATGTCATCGGCTTTATCAACGAGAAGCAGGTGAGCATCGTGGAAACCACCTTCGACGGCCGCCTGGAGTTGCAGAACCCTGAGGGCTTGCTCGACTATTTCACCCTGATGCATCTGGGGCTGGAACGAGCCGCTACGGCACGCGAGGCCATCACCGTCATGACCGGCCTGGTGCAGGAGTATGGTTACAGCAGCACGGGTGAGACGATCACCGTGTGCGACAAGAACGAGGCCTGGATTCTCGAAATCGTGGGCAAGGGCCCCGGTGTGAAAGGTGCCGTGTGGGTAGCCGTGCGCATCCCTGACGACTGCATCTGTGCCCATGCCAATCTCTCCCGCATACGCCAGTTCCCCTTGAAGGACCCCAAGAACTGCCTGTATTCAAGGGATGTGATTTCCTTCGCGCGAGAGAAGGGCTACTACAGTGGCAAGGATGAGGACTTCAGTTTCCGCGATGCCTATTGCCCCATCTCCTTCTCCTCGGTGCGCTATGCCGATGCCCGCGTGTGGAGTTTCTTCCGCCACCACCGCGACCATGCCGAGATGGACAAGTACCTGCCCTACATCAACGGCCAGCATGACGCTTGCGACCATCTGCCCCTCTACATCAAGCCGGACAGGAAGGTGTCGGTGCGTGACATCATGAACGACATGCGTGACCATTACGAGGGCACTCCGCTCGACATGACGGCCGACATGAGTGCGGGACCGTGGGGCTCACCTTACCGTCCGCTGCCCATGAACTGGGAAGTCGACGGCAAGAACTACTTCCGTGAGCGTGCCATCGGCACACCGCAGTCGGGCTTCACGCTGGTGTCACAACTGCGCAACTGGCTGCCTGACGAGGTGGGAGGCGTCATGTACTTCAATTGCGACGATGCCAACATGGTTGCCTATGTGCCGGTGTACTGCTGTGTGAACGAGGTGCCCGAGGCCTTCCGTCGCGAGAACAATGTGAGCAACGAGTTCAGCGAGCACAGCGCTTTCTGGCTCAACAATCTGGTTGCCAACATGATTTATCCGCGCTACAGCGCCATGATAGGCGACCTGCGTGAGGCGCAGCAGGAGTTGGAAGACTTCTATGCCGCCGATCAGGCACAGGTGCTGAAAGACATCGAGCCGCTCACCAAGCGTGAGCGCGTCAGCTACCTCACCGCCAAGAGTGCCGACTACACCGCCATGATGATGCAGCGCTGGGACAAACTCTTCCGCCTTATCGCCGTGAAGCACAACGACCAGATCATGAAGCCGTCGGAGAATGGCGTCGTCGTTCCGGGGCGCTACACGACGCCCGGCTATGACCAGCGCTACCGTGAACAGATCAGTAAGGACACCGGCACCCGTTACCTGATGCCCGATAGCACGGGAGACATCAAGTCGTTGTAAACGAGGGAGAGCTGAACAACGCCAGAGCCCATCTTGTTTCGCGTATGGTGGTGGGAACTCTTGTTGGAGACAGGGGCTGTATTACGCAACCGCTTGTAAAAAAATGGGAATGATATACTATTTGTCCTCAAGTAATTTCTAACATAAAAATTGCTAAAATATGAATACAGTCCAATCAGGCTGCATTTTACTTATCAGTTAAGGAATGATAGAACATTCTATCCAAATCCGCAATATAGCAATTGGTCCCTTTAATTGGTTCAATTACATATAAATGCTTTGCAATATCCAACAATATCGGATTTCTTGTCTCAAATAATAAGTACCTATATCCCAAATTATGAACGCTTTCATAAAAGAACTGTTGTAAGCGAAACATTATTTCATAATTACTAATTGCATTTATTGATTGAACATAAAAGCATTCAAAACCATTAAAATGTTCGTTGTTTCCAATTGTCATTTTAATCGAATCAATTGATGCGACTTTTTTACCATTAGGGTTCTTTACTATGGCCGACAGATTATTGCCATTATGAACTAATGATATCGTAGCATCGGCACTACTGATTTCAATTTTTGCGTTTTTTCTGTATTCCATGTCGAAAACTATTATTAGCGCAAAAATACAAAAAATATCTGATAAATTACTATTTATAAGTAAAGTATAAAGTATATTGATATGGATAGAAATAAGCGAAAAGAAGTGATTATTGAGGGAATAATCAAAAATGTGGTTCGAGAGTATATCAATGAGCAATATTCACAAAAATACTTCCATCAATGAGAATGATGGTGATGGTATGGGTATATACAAAGTTCTTGATGACAAAGTTTATGACATTTGCTATCGTCATGGTTTTAATGTGCAAACCAAAGTAGAAAAAGACGGTTCGTATCATGCGGTATTTCTTGCAGATTCGAGGAATGAAACAGTAAAAGAAGCAATAACAATGCTAGAAGCTCTTGGGTTGAGAAAGGTACAATTTGGTGGTAATTTGGGTGATTTTATTCATCATTATTCCATCAATTTCAGTTGAAATGTGATTTCTTTTCATTCTGGGACAAATAGTATATCATTCCCAAAAAAATTTAGATACAAATAATTGCCATTTGTGATTATTATTTACCTTTGCCATCATAATCATGAAACGGCATGACAAGACATATTGGTTGGCATGGGTGCTGCTGTTGGTGTATGTGCCGATGGTCGTGCTGTCATCGTTGGACTTCCATCATGAATGGGAGGACTGGGACGAGCTGTGCCAGGAGTGTCTTGAACATCATGTCCACAATGGGCACATCACTGTGGCCAAAGCACATGATGACTGCCTGTTGTGTGTGTTCCGTGGCAATGTCTATCAGACTGCCGAAGAGCAACATCTGTATGTTACCCAAACAGTAATTTGCCAGACCATTGATATCGCTGTGCCTGCGCTTGAGTTAGGCGTTAGCACACATCAAAACACACGCGCTCCACCTTTTACATTCTGTGCCTAAGGTGGCTTCCATGAATTACCGTTTCAGTAATTCATGATATTGGCTGTTTTTGCTTCTTTTTGGGTGCCAGATGGCTGGTGTTCTTGAAACACGAACCATGCTCTGCCTCGGCAAAGCTGAACCAACCTGCGCTCAAGCAAAAACCCGAATCCCAATCAGTTGCTGATTTACTGAAGTCACCTTCAAGGAGTTTTCCTCTCTCCCGACATTGATGTTTTCTTAACCAACTTTTGTTACACAGAATGAAAAGATTATATTTCATGCTGTTGACGGCAATATGTATGTCAATGGCAGCCGCTGTGGCTCACGCCCAGACGGCAACACTCTGTGGCGCTGTCTCCCATGAGGGCGACGGATTGTCACTGCCTGGAGTGACCTTGTTTTTCCCTGACCTGAACACCGGCACCATCACCGACGACAACGGGCAATATGAAATCAGCGGCCTGCCGCTCGCCACAGTCACCATTCAAGTGAGTTATATCGGCCATCAGACCATCGTCAAGGATGTGGACCTGCGCCAGACGACGCATCTCGACTTCGTCATGAAGGAGAGCAATGCCATGATCAACGAGGTGGTGGTCACTGCGTTTACCGGCACTTCTCAATTAAGGAATTCGCCCACTCCCGTCAATGTGGTATCCCATCGTGAGCTGCATGCTATAGCATCGACCAACATCATCGATGCACTTGCCCAACAACCCGGCGTGTCACAACTGACCACAGGCGGCGCCATCTCAAAACCTGTTATCAGGGGTTTGGGCTATAACCGTGTCGCTGTCGTCAGCGACGGCATCCGCCAGGAGGGTCAGCAGTGGGGCGACGAGCACGGCATCGAGGTGGACGCCGACCGCGTGCAGACCGCCGAGATTCTCAAGGGGCCGGCGAGCCTGATGTATGGCAGTGACGCCATGGCGGGCGTCCTTGTGCTCAATAATATTCCCGCCATTGCCAAGGGGCACACCGAGGCCAACCTGAGCACTCAGTATCAGACCAACAACGGCCTGTGGGACTACTCGCTCAACCTTGCGGGCAACAAGCGGCTGCTGTGGGACCTGCGTTGGAGCGAACGCATGGCACACGCCTACAAGAACCGCTACGACGGCTATGTCGTGGGTTCACAGTTTCACCAGCGCGCCCTGTCAGGGCTGCTGGGCCTGAGCCGCAAGTGGGGCAACAGCACCCTGGCACTCAACTATTTCCACCTCACTCCTGGCATCGTTGAGGGTGAGCGTGATGCCGTGACGGGCGACCTTGAAGTTCCCTGTGAGGGCTACGACGCCAAGACCTACCACAAGGCTTTGCCCTTCCAGCAGATACACCACTATAAGGCCGTGCTCGACAACTCCATCTTCCTGGGAGACGGCAGGCTCAAACTCATTCTGGGCTACCAGCACAACCGGCGCCAGGAGTTTGAGGAAGCCCCCGACGAGGCAGAACTGGACTTCCTCCTGCACACGGTGAACTATGATGTGCGCTATATCTTTGGCACTGGCGGGTGGAAGGTTGCCACAGGTGCCAACGGCATGTGGCAGCAGTCGCTCAACAGGGGTGAGGAAGTGCTCATTCCTGAATATAAATTGTTTGACATCGGTGTGTTCGCCACGACAAGCAAGGAGGTGGACCGTTGGACACTGAGCGGTGGACTGCGCTTTGACAACCGCCATATCCACAGCATGGCGCTGGAGGACATCTTCACCGATTTCTCACGCAACTTCAGCGGTGTGACGGGTAGCGTGGGAGCCGTCTATCATGCCACCGACCGGCTGAACCTGCGTCTGAACGCTTCTCGTGGTTTCCGCACGCCCAACATGAGCGAACTGGCCAGCAACGGCGTGCACGAGGGCAGCATCCGCTACGAACTTGGAGACCAGGACCTGAAGTCCGAGTTCAGTTGGCAATTTGACCTGGGCGCCGACTATTCGTCGGCAGTGATTTCGGCACAGGCGTCGCTGTTCCTGAACCGCATCGACAACTACATCTACATCAAGCGCCTGGCAGGTGTGGAGACCGAGGGTTACCAGACCTATCGCTATACCAGCGGTAACGCCCGCCTGTGGGGTGCAGAGTTCTCGGTGGATGTACACCCTGTGGAGCCGCTGCACTTCGAGAACTCATTGGGTTTTGTTGACGCGCGACTGCTCAACCAGCCGCTGGAGCGCCGCTACCTGCCCTGCACGCCGCCGCTGCACTGGAAGAGTGAACTGCACTACGACCTTATCAGGGACGGCCGCACGCTGACCAACACTTTCATCGCAGTGGGCCTGGACTGCTACGCCAGGCAAGACCACTATCTGATGGAAGGCGACAGCGAGACCGAGACCCCCGGATACACCCTGCTGAATGCCAGCGTGGGCACCCAGATCAAGCACAAGAACCGCGTTGTCGCCAATGTGGGTATTATCGCCGACAACCTGCTTGACAAGGCTTACCAGAGCCACCTGAGCCGCCTCAAATACGCCGACGAGAATCCTGTCACAGGTCGAACGGGCGTCTTCAACATGGGCCGCAACATCATCGTCAAGCTCGCCATCCCCCTCCAGTTCTAACCCCGCCGTGGCGTGTTTTGCAGTAAACGCCCCAGGGGGGGAGGGCAAACAATAAAGGCTGGACAATCTCCAGCCTTTATTGTTATTGTTGTGATGGGAAGAATCGATGGTTATAATGCGTACAATGGCATTTCGCGTCCGTTATCAAGCTTGAGTGTGAGCTCCTTGTTGGTGAGCGAGACGATCTTCATGTTATGCATCTTGGGCATACCGTTAAGCATCGTGTTTTTGAATTCGCCTTTATAACTGTTGAGTTCGCCCCTGATTTGCTTGTCCATCTTGGCCTTGGTCTTGGCATCCATTCCCTTGATTTCATAGTCAAAATCGACCTCAGCCTGGCTCTTGTTAAGGTCCATTGTCAGGTCTTTGCCGTTCAGTGTGTAGGTGCCGGGAACGCTCACAGTGCCCGTAATGGTGATGGGCACACCGTCCTCCTTCATTTGATGCTCAGCCCCGACGAGGAGTTCGCAGGCCCCGTTTTTGTCAAAGGCCAAAACCACGAGTACATCTTTACCGTCATCATCGGCCAGCTTGGTTCCCCATTGATGGGCTGTCAGACTCTGGGCGTTTACGGCAATCGCCGATAGGAGCATCAGCATTAAGGTAAAAAATGTTTTTTTCATCATCTTAATAAATAATGGTTAATTGACATGGATTAATTGGTAGTCTTGCATGCAATGACAAAACTGACGCAAAATTATAGAAAATATTTCAAATATTACTGATTTTGGGTATGATTTTTCATCTAGTTGGCAGCATGGTGAAAAATCGCTATCTTTGCGCCAACGAGAATGATAAATCAAGATTTATGAAACATGTCATCACTTTACTGGCGTTGATGGGCTTGCTGTTCTGCTCATGCCATGGGAACAGGACGACCGATGCGGTGCAGCCCTCAAGAATTACGGCCGAAATGGCCTTGGAGGGTGTCAACAACTATTGCCATCGCACCTATGACTGGAGCGTGGCCGAAGATGATTCCACCATCATGTATGTCACGATGGGTGAAGAGACGGAGTCGGAATACAAAGTGATTTTCCGCAGTTATACGGGTGCGTTAGTGAATTTCTATGTCGATAAAGCCAACGGCACCACACGCATGGTAGAGTCTGTTCCCGTGCTGGGTGTCGATAGTGTTGCCGGTATCATCGACCTGCTTGATTACTTGGATAGGAAAAACTGATCTGCTCCTTGTTCAAAGACACCCTGCCGGGTGCACTTCCTCCCTTGGGCTGGAGATTGCGGATAAATAAATCCAGCCGCTTTGAGGTTTGGACGGTATGAGCCTCACGGTTTTTTCTGACGACGGGTCGTTAACTGTCACCTCGGCCTTATCATATCCCACATAACTGACGACAAGGGTGGAACCTTGCGGCGCCTGGATGCTGAAATTACCTTCGATATCCGTGACGCAGCCCAAACGCGTGCCTTTAACCATTACAGTCGCTCCGATTAACGGCTCGTCATCGTTTACACTGACCACCTTGCCTATTACCGTGATGACTTGTGTGGTGTCCACGGCCTGTTGGGCTGTTGCGGCTCCAATCCCAAGCACCAACAGCAGGCAGAATGTGACGGTTATTTTGATGTATTGTTTCATAGCAGCCATGATTTGGTTATTAATTCCGCAAATATAGTGTTTTCTGCAAAAAATACAACCGGTATTGCAAATTCTTACAGAATATTAAGATAGTTTTACACAATGCCGAGGTGCTGGGAGAATCCGGCATCGGGATATCTGCTGGCGGTTGACACGCACTGCAATCAGGTTGGCGTGTTGTAGTTGGCGGCGGCCAGGTTGAGTTGCTCGCGCATGTAGGTTACCGCCAGGCTTGGCGACAGGATTTTCACCCCTGCGCCGTAACTCATGAAGACGGAATACATCTCGAAGTTGATGACGACCTCGATCTGGAAGATGCAGCTGCCGTCATCGGGATTCTCGCTGATGAGCCGCTGTGAGGGGTGCATCGGCTTGGTCTTGATGTAGTTGCTCTGCTCGCGGTCGGCCCAGAACTTGATGCGGCGCGGATGAGAACCTTTCAGGTTCTTGCTCACGCCGATGACATTGTCAAAGAAGTGCTCAGCGTCAAAGTCGGGATTCTGGCAGAAAGCGAGATCCTTGGCAACCGTGACGCCCACAATGCGGTCCAGCGCTAGGTTGAACAGGCGCATGTCACCATCGGTGCAGCCGAACAGGAACCAGCGGTTGCGGAACTCCTTGAGCAGATAGGGGTGTAGAACATACTCCACCGGCTCACTTTGCCTGAAGGACTGATAGATGACACGCAACACACGGTGATGGGCAATGTGGTCATAGAGCGGACTGAGCAACTTGAGACCCCTGAGGTCGGGCACGCTGTCGTAGTGGACAATCGGGCTGCGCTCCTGGCGGGTGACCGACAGTTTGTCCTGCAGGCGGTTGATGACATCGGCCATCTCACCGAACTGGTCAAAGTCCTGCAGCTGCTGTAACATGTCAACAGCCTCTTGGAGCACGTCAACGTCGTTGCTCGACAAGGGCATACCCGTGATGGTGTAATCCGGGTCGCTATAGCGGTAATACTTGAGATCATAGACCTCGATGGGCGCGTTATAGCCCAACTTGTCAGAGCGCATCATCTGGATGTCGCCCTGCACGGTGCGAACCGACACGCCCTTGGTCATGCCCTCCATCTCGCGAAGGGCCATAGAGCATTCGTCCACCAGGTCCTCAAGCGTCCAGCGGCGGAATCGGTTCGACAGGCACCGGTCAATCGTCTTATAGCGGATCAGCGCATTCTTGTTGGCAGGCATTTTTTTCAGTTTTGTTGTTTAATGTCAGTTACCGATGCAAAAGTAGGCATTTTCTACGCAGCCTATTTGCGCATGTGTTAAAAATCGCACTTTTTTGTTGTTTTTGAAACGATTATTTTTTGCTACGCAGAAAGATTGCGTTGCTCAAAACATAACTTTGCATCGCGATTCGGGATGAGCCGAAGACGCTTGAATTGTGAGCTACAGGACCCCGCATTTATTAAATGATGTATAATTACTAAAGACGAAAAAGGAAATGGAAGTAAAACAAAAATGGGTAAAGGAAAATGGTGTCTTCTATCCAATTCCAGGAGACACGACTCTACATATTACACCCGGGATGGGAGTATTTCAAATATACGAACAAACCAGCATGGGAGGCTCACGTCTCGGTTTGCGAAAGATTGCCGACAAGTTCACATTCAATTTCAAGATATATGACCTAGGTGCTGAAGACACCATGCGTAAAATTGAGAGCACATGGAACTCAGACGTTTTCGTGGAGGGGAACAAGAACTTGGGCATCATCTTCAACGGGCTGAAAGGTACTGGAAAGACCATCGCGTCAAAGATTTTGAGCAACAGGTTATCAATGCCCGTGGTGATTGTCAACGCCCCTTACGACTCTTTGGTAGATTTCATCCAGTCACTATGCTTTGAATGTATTGTGCTGATTGATGAGGCAGAGAAGACATTCAATAAAGCCGGTGATATGCTTCTCAAGATGATTGACGGTGTATATAATGAAACCCGAAAACTATATATCTTGACCACCAACCGCCTGACAATCGACGAGAATCTTCTTGGACGACCGGGTCGAATTAGGTATATCAAGCAGTTCGGCAACCTGACGGCAAAGGCTGTTGCTGATTACATCAAGGACAATCTTCGCGACCAGAGTAAAACTGCACAGATACTTAACGTCGTTGATGTACTGGAGATTTCAACCATCGACATTCTGAAGTCCATCGTTGATGAAGTGAATATCCATGGAGAGATTAACGAGAACAGCCTCCTGAACATCCCCAAGGCAAGTTACAAGATTGATGTTGTACGCTTTGACGATGTTCCTAAAAACAGATTTGATGAACTCAAGACTTTCATCAAGGGGCAACTCAAAAAGGGAGAGACCGTTGGCGCTTGGCTGAATAAGCCTTGGGTGGATTCTGATGGCGAGCGCACCAACAATAAGGCCCAGATTGATGAACGGTTTGATGCCGACTGCTACTCTATGCAGATAGCCTCTCGCTATCCCATGTTAATGAAAGAGCAGGATACCAGAATCGGTGTTATCCTAGAGCAACCTGATGTTGATGGTTTCTTCACAGTGAGGAATTCATGGAATGATAAGGAGGAACTTTGCTGCATCGTCAATTATCACGATGCACCGTCTCTGTACAGAGGTGGCCTGCAAATTCTGTGTGCATAACAAGTTAAACGCGAAAAATGAAAAGAGACAATGGAAGTTAAAATGATAAACGACCGTCCTGTCAAAATCTGGACGAACGATGTGGAAGAGAGCGCGATGCAGCAGATTGAAAACCTGTGCACGCTGCCCTTCCTGTTCCACCACCTCGCCATCATGCCCGATGTGCATGCCGGCATGGGAATGCCTATCGGCGGTGTGCTGGCCTGTGTTGACGCCGTGATTCCCAACGCCGTGGGCGTGGACATCGGGTGCGGCATGTGCGCCGTCAAGACCAATTGGCGCGTCGAGGATATTTCCACCGAAGTATTGCGCAAGCAGATCATGCGCGGCATCCGTGGGCGCATCCCCCTCGGCATGGACCACCACAAGGAACGCCAGGATGAACGCCACATGCCCCAAGGTCACGATATCGACAAGCTGACCGTGGTCAAGGCGCAGTACATCTCGGCACAGCGTCAGGTGGGTACGCTGGGTGGCGGCAATCACTTCATCGAACTGCAGCGCGATGAGAAGGGCATGCTGTGGATCATGATCCACTCGGGTAGCCGCAACCTGGGCAAGCAAGTGGGCGACCACTACAACAAGCTTGCCGTCATGCTCAACGAGCGCTGGCACTCGGTGGTGAAGCCCGAACTGCGGCTGGCATTCCTGCCTTTGCGGACCCAGGAGTTCAACGACTACTGGGCCGAGATGCAGTACTGCGTGGAATTTGCCTTGTGCAACCGACGCCTGATGATGGAACGCATCCAGGAAGTCATTGCCGATGCCCTTCCCGGCATTGAGTTTGAGCCGATGATCAACATCGCCCACAATTACGCAGCATGGGAACACCACTACGGCAAGAATGTCATCGTTCACCGCAAGGGCGCAACCTTGGCTCGCGAGGGCATCGTGGGCATCATCCCCGGCTCGCAGGGCACTGCATCCTATATCGTTGAGGGCCTTGGTAACCCGGACTCCTTCAACAGCTGCTCCCACGGCGCTGGCCGCTTGATGAGCCGCACTGCGGCTGTCAAGACGCTCTCGCTCGAGGATGAGGTGAAGAAACTGGATGACCAGGGTATTGTCCACGCCATCCGCTCGCAGCGTGACCTCGAGGAGGCGGCAGGAGCCTACAAGGACATCGAGCAGGTCATCAACAACGAACTTGACCTGGTCAAGATCTTAACTCGCCTGCTCCCCATCGCAGTGATCAAAGGCTAACCCCATAATAGTCTTTCCATTCGGGCGCCAAGCGGTATTGACTTTTCTCATTGCCGCTTGGCGCTTTTTGAATATAAAAAACTGGATGAACTGGATAAATGAGCGATAAGATTTGTAACTATGCATGTGCATTCTTTTGGCAACCGGCATTTTGAAATGAAAAGGGAATTGTACATATCAATAACTGAACGGCTTCGTGAGTTAATTCGGGGTACTGAGTTCGAAGGACACGTGCTCTGTGTCGGAGGTTGCGTCCGGGATAGAATCATGGGACATGAGATCAAGGATATTGATATAGCCGTAACTCTGCCCGATGGCGGTATACGCCTGGCAGAGTGGCTGGACCAGAACGGTCATACCTCAATCCATGCGGTTACTTATCCTACCTACCACACCGCCATGTTCCGCTTGAAAGATTACCCCGATGAGGAACTGGAAGCTGTTCAGACCCGCAAGGAGAAGTATAATGACCATAACAGCCGCAACCCTGTCACAGCCTTTGGCACTATAGAGGAAGACTGTATGCGCCGCGACTTAACCATCAACGCGCTGTACTGGGATATATCCACGGGAGAGGTTATCGATATCACGGGACATGGCGCAGAAGACATCCGTGACCATATCATCCGCACGCCCGCTGATCCCGATTTGACCTATGATGACGACCCATTGCGCATTCTGCGCTGCATCCGATTTGCTTCTCGTTACGGATGGGAGATTGAACCCAGCACATGGGATGGTATGTTGCGCAATGTGCCAAGGTTGGAAATCATCTCTCGGGAACGCATCCGTGATGAGTTCGAGAAGATGCTTTCTTGCGACCATCCGGTCATGGCCATGGGACTGCTGCGACAGTCTGGTGCCATGCATTTCGTCGTCCCCGAAATGGAGAAAGCATATGAAATGAACCAGAACGACTATCACTTTGGCACCGTGTGGGAACACTCAATGAAGGTGCTGGAAAACATCTCAGCAGTAACCTCCCGCACTGACTTACGACTCGCAGCCGTGCTGCATGACATCGGCAAGGTGCGCGCACGTGAAGAGCGAGTGGACGGAAGCGTTCATTTCATTGGCCATGAACTGGCAGGTGCCGTTATGGTGAAAGAGATCATGTCACGAC
The DNA here is from genome assembly GCA_900322135.1 of uncultured Prevotellaceae bacterium. Classification (GTDB taxonomy): domain Bacteria; phylum Bacteroidota; class Bacteroidia; order Bacteroidales; family Muribaculaceae; genus Sodaliphilus. The sequence goes on along the minus strand of ONYP01000013.1, from coordinate 17,618 downwards.
TGAAATTCCCCAACAGGGCAATTGACGATGTGTCATTCTTGACTCTTTACCATATGTCCTGCAAACAATGGGGACAAGTAATACAGAGCAAGCACAATCGCAAAATCAGAAAGTTGCAGTACATCTGCAAGACCGAGCAGCGTTTTGATGACCTGATGACGCTTATCCATGCTGATAACATGGCCCATGCCGAAGGGCGCTGTCTGCCTGAACAAGTGCCGTTCATCAGAAAGCGCAGCGTCGATATGATTGCTGAAGGGAGTGCATTGTTTGGATACAAGCCGTGGCTGACGGGCAATGACATCATGGAACTGAAAGGTCTCAGCCCTGGCCCCAGAGTAAAGGAATGCCAGGAGTTCCTGTTGAAACTGGCATTTGTGAATCCTCTTCGTGACAAAGAAGAGGTCATCAAGCATTTGAAAGGATATCGATTGAAAAAGACTAAAAAAGATGAGTGAATTTGACAAGATAAGAAATGACGGCAGGCTATTGTATGAATATATACGTGGCAGCCATCTCTACGGCCTTAACACCGAGGTTTCCGACGTGGACACGAGCGGTGTGTTCATCTGCACCGCCGAGCAACTATTGGGGTGCTTTGGTTACAAGGGACAAGTGAGTGACAGTCGTCATGACAATACATGGTTTGAAATCGGTGAACTTGTCAGGCTGTTGCTCAAGTCCAACCCCACGGTGCTAGAAAGCTTGTTTGTCCCCGAAGACAAAATGCTTGTGAAGCCGGCACCGCTCATGCAATTGTTGATTGACAATCGCGACCGATTCATCAGCAAACAGTGCTTCAATCCGTTCTTTGGCTACGCCAAGTCCCAGATTGAGAAGGCGCGTGGATTGAACAAAAAGATTGTCAACCCCGTGAATGAACGCTTGACACCCTATCACTTCATCTACACGTTCAAGGGACAAGGTAGCACGCGGTTTAAGGACTGGCTGCAGAATCGCGGGCTTTACCAGGAATACTGTGGCTTGGTGAATGTGCCCAACATGCATGACATCTACGGTGTGTATTATGATTTTGGCGCACACACTGAGGTCCATCCCGAATGGCGAGAGGACTTGTTGTTCATGACCTTCGCCTGCGAATACTTCGGCGAGAGTGATATGGACAAGATGTGTGACCGCCTATCGGCCATGTACCCCATCGGTTATCGTGGAGTCATCAAGGTGGATGCCAAGGCTGACGAAATCCGCCTTTCATCCATCGAGGACAAGCATTCCCGCCCCATGTGCTTTATCTATTACAATAAGGATGGATATTCGGTTCACTGCCGACAGTATGCCGAGTACCAGGAATGGGTAAAAAATCGCAACCAGGCGCGTTATGAGTCCAACTTGGAGAAGAACTATGACTCCAAGAACATGATGCACTGCTTCAGATTGATGCACATGGCTAGTGAAATCGCAGAGGGCAAAGGTTTGATCCTTCAGCGAACATGGGACCGCCAACTCTTGATGGACGTTCGAAACCACAAGTTTGAGTATGACGAAATCATTGACATGCTGGAGCAAGAAAAGGAACGCATGAATTCGCTGATGGAACAATCAACCATCCGTGAGCATGTTGACACCGAATTTGTCAATTCTCTGATGATTGAGATCAGAAAACAGCAGTTGCGGTTAACATAACAGCCTGCACTGATCTTCTGAAGAAGCCCCCAAAAGTTAACAGTAAACTTTTGGGGTCCTTTTCATTCTGGCATACTCTCTTTTCGCTTATTGGAGTAAAATATGTCGAAAACAAGATACGCTTTTTATGGCGGAACGAATGTGTAGTTTATATGATACTTGTTTGGACGCAGTCCAGATAATGAAGGTGTGTTTAGTTAAACTTTCTAAAATTGTATAATAATGGCTTGGTATTTAGTATTTTGAATATTAAATGAATGAGGTAATACTGTGATGTTTTACTACTGATATTGATAGTTTTTAACATCCGTTCACTAAATTATTCACGTTTTTGTCGCCGCGAGTTCGTATTTATAGATATAAGCGCAACCTTAAACGCGCCCCTATATACAAAAAAATTTTCAAATAAACAAATATATAAATCTTTAATTTTCAAAGAAATGGACAAAGTAATCGTCAACAACAAAGCGGAGATGCGCAGGGTGGAAATGGCGGCAGGACTGGAAAAACAAATCGAACGGCAAGCATGGATGACCGTCTCACGAAAGCGCCCCCTGACGGCGACCCACCTCGAACGGTACGAGCAACAACTCCTGTGGGACGAGGTGTCTCGAAACAACGAAATCCAGTGGACCACCGAGATGGCCCTGCGATGGAAAGACAAACTGAATTGGAACCTATTCTCAAGATGCGCCCACGGCCAGGCGGTAACGGCCGAAGGAATCGAAGCCCTCGCCCCCCTGTGGGACTGGAAAGCCCTCACCGCGAACCCCAATGTGAGAATGACCAACGAACTTGTCCGCAAGTTTATCAACAAATGGGACTGGAGCGCAATGGCGTGGCGCTCATGGGAAGACTACAATGCCCGCGAGTTCTACTCCCAATTCTTCGAGCGGGTTCCCCTCAACGGATTCAGCGGATCAAAACTGGAATTCGCCCTGCACCAACAAGAAGTGGAACGCCTGTGGAAAGAAATGAACGAGCAATGAGAATCCTTGAGAACCTGACGACGACCGAACGCCTGACCCTGCTGGAGCAAATCTACGCTCCGCAGGAGGGAGTCCGTCTTGAACAATCCTCATGCTGCTTGAGCGACATGGAATGGATGTTTGACTTCAATGTAGTGAACCTAGTTGAGAGCAGATACACTTACGAAACTGCAAAAAACCTGTTCGATGATTTAAGAAACCTATTGATGCCGATTTCCGGATTGCAACCCAACTACGGCCTGCTATGTTTCATCCACATCATCATTCCAGACGGCCACAGCAACAACGAGCAATTCATCAAGGATGTGCAACGCTTCATCGAAGACTGCAATTCTTTGGATATGGTTTTTGAACACTTCTTCAGCACCAGCAGCGTCCAAGATGACATCACCCTGCGCGCCGTCTTTGTCGATGACGAGAATCTCGACAATATCCGCGACTGGATTACAAAAGACTCTAGGATTTATCAATAATTTTTCGTATCTTTGCAGAACAGACAATCTTTTTAATTGACAACTATGGACATTAAAATACACCGAGGATTAGAACAGATAGGTGGTTGCATCACCGAAATTTCCACTGCCACATCGCGCATCTTCATCGATATGGGGCAGAATCTGCCCGGCGTGGGCGAGCCGACCACAAGCGACGAGGACCGGCAGATGGTCGAGGACATCTTTGCCCAGAACCGCAAGGAGCACGAGGCGGTATTCTATACCCATTGCCATGAGGACCACATCGGCATGTTCCGCTATGTCCCAGACGGCATTCCGCAGTACATTGGTGAGGGAGCCAGGGAAATCATGACAGCGAAATATGAGTCAATCATCGAGGCAATACTGAAGGTAAACAAGACCAATAGGTTCAAGTTAAAGACTGACGAAAAACCTGAAGAGAACGCCACACAGGAGCTGGCCGCAACACGAGCGCCCAATCACTACGCCATGCTGCAGCGTTTGAGAGCCTTTAACACCTGGCAGCGCCCCAAACCCCACACCGCCCCGCGTCCCGTCGAGGTGGGCGACATTCGTGTCACGCCGTTCTTTTGCAGCCATTCGGCATATGATTGCTACATGCTGCTCATTGAGGCTGATGGCAAGAGGATTTGGCACACTGGTGACTTTCGCGAGCATGGTTATCTGGGCAAAGGTCTGATGCCGACCATCAAGCGCTACGCCACCGACATCGATATCCTGATCACCGAGGGTACCATGTTGGGTAGGACCGATCAATGCATCCCCGAGCGTGAAGTCTCCCGCAGAATGGCACTGGCGATGGAGGCGTTCAAGTATGTGGTGGTGCTGGCATCGTCCACCGACATAGAGCGATTGGCCTCCATCAAGCAGGCGGCCCGCCTCGCCAAGAAAGATTACTACATCAGTAACCGCTTCATGAGAAAGACGATGTCCATCTTCACGCGACGGGAAGCTAGCGCCTCCAAGGGGCTGTTTGATTTCCACCCGAAATTCTTGAGATCCAGCGATGGTAGCGCCACTATGCGTGAACGAGGCTTTGTATTCGTAGCCAGTGCCGCGCAACTTGAAAATGTCAAAAACATCTGCGAGGGATTAGCCCCCGCTGAGGTGTTGCTCATCTATTCAACCTGGGACGGCTATTACAAAGACCCCGAGCAAATAAAAGCGAATCCCCGCTATAAGTTTTTCCGCGACGCTTTCAACAATGTCGTGGATATCCACACCAGTGGCCACGCCGACCGTGAAACCCTGGCAAAGGTCATCACCGCCATCAACCCCAAGGAATCCATTATCGGCATCCACAAGGACCCCGGCACATCCCTCAAATCGCTTGATATCTCTGAGGATTTGAAAGCCAAAGTGCAAGAATGAAATTGCACTTGTATAAGATGGCTACTATATTGCAGTGAAATCGATTTTACTATTTAAACAATGATTGATATATGAGCAAAACTTCAAACGGCAAAGGCAGTAAAATGCAAATGCAGAGAATAACTGAGAAAAAGAATCAGCATATTCTGAATAAACAATTTGATGACGAACTCGTATGGTTATCGCCTTATAAGAAGGATAAGGAGAATAATTACCATGAGTGCCAGTTAAATAATCATGATCTTATGAGAAATCTTGATGTTGAACAAAAAGCATTCAAAGGTTTTTGGCCTTCAAAACAACCAGTGTGGGATGGTATTGCATTAGGACGAAGTGGAACTCTTTATCTTTTTGAAGCGAAATCCCACTTTTCCGAAATAAGACGATCATCAACGCCCAAATCAGGCCTCATCCGTAGCCGAATTAGAAATGTTGCTAATACTGTTGCTGGTTTAAATCTGACATCCGAGTCTGACCAAGATGTATGGTTCAAGAAGTACTACCAGATTGCCAATCGAATGGTGTTCAAGGAAAAGATGCAAGAATTGGCCAAAGAGTCGAAACAGTTCAGTAAAGTGGTATTAGTCTTTCTGAATTTTGTAAATGATCTATCTTGGGGGAAAAAAATGGTTAGAAAACCAGATGACTGGATAAAGCATTTTGATAATATTTTTAGGCAATGATATAGCTGTTGGCCCAATTTATACTTGACAGCACAAGAAATATCATTATATTTATATAAAAGAATGGCGGCTGTTGTTGTTCGCCACCATTCCAAGAAAAGGAGAATTAGAGCCGTACAGCATCCAATCGCTGCATGAGGTCTGTTACCTCAATTAGCCACTGCTCTGTGAACACTATTGTGTTAACCATCGCAAACCACTCCTTTCTGCTCTTTTGATGGCCTGAACCCAAGTTATATGCAGGGATACACCCTGCGGTGATCAGACCCTGAGCATTGCAAAGGTAGTTTAAATCACCGTAACCACAAAGGTTTCGGTGGTTTTTGTTGTGATAGTATTACCATCGGCCCACTAAAACCCGCGAATCTTACATGGTTTGCGGGTTTTCTAGCATTCTTTAGCTAAAAATATTCCGGAATCACTGGATTATTCGCGAACTTTGCATTACTTTAATCAGAAAAGTAAAATACGGTATGATTAACTTCGCAAAGTTCAATAACATTATCTCGCTTACCTCCTATTTCAACACCAAGGAGAAGTGCCAACAGGCCATCATCAAGTCACGTTGGAGTGACGGTGATGTGGTTTGCCCCTACTGCGGTGCTCATCATTGCTCCAAGCGTGGTGACGGATGTTTCCGTTGCAACCACTGCCTCAAGAACTTCTCCTGTCTTGTCGGTACAATCTTCGAGAATACCAAGTTGCCGCTTATCAAGTGGTTCGTGGCCATGTACCTTATCAGCAGCCACAAGAAAGGTGTTTCCTCACATCAGTTGAGCCGTGACCTCGATATCACCCAAGCAAGCGCGTGGTATATGTTGCAGAAAATCCGCTTGCTTTATCCTCAGAGCGATGCAGAAGCCTTTGAGGGCACTGTGGAGTGCGATGAGGTGTACATCGGTGGCAAGGAGAAGTGGAAGCACAAATCCATGAGAACACCCCATACCCAAGGCCGTTCAACCAAGACCAAGACCCCCGTATTCGGTTTGATGGAGCGAACCTACATCGAGGATGAAAAGGGTGACATAATTCCCATGAGTTACGTTCACGCGTTCGTTGTTGAAAAGACCGACAAGGCCACATTGCAGCCCATTATCAAGCAGTTCGTTGCTGAGGGTTCAACTGTCATTACCGATGAGTTGAACGCTTACAGTGGCCTGACCAAGTTAGGTTATGGTCATGCCATCGTTAATCACGGTGCTGAACAGTACGCGAATGGGGACATATTCACCAATACCATTGAAGGGTTTTGGTCTCATTTCCGTAGGATGATTACGGGTTGCTACCACGACGTGAGCGATGAGCATCTGCAAGGCTACATTGACGAGGCCGTGTATCGTTGGAATACGCGAAAAATGGACGAATCAGAGCGATTCGCCCATATGTTCGCCAAGTCCATTGGACTGATTGTACGTTGGAGTGAGGTTAAACTGTGCCAAGCGGCTTAATGCCTTTATATCCCGCCATTAGCCATTCTATTCAAATCGCCCAAGTAATTTCGAATACTTAGTTTTCCGCTTTCAAAGTCCCTTGAACAATTATTTCCCCATTCTATCAGTCCTTCTACTGTGCCACAATCAGGATTCTTTCTCCACGGACAATTCTTATTTAAGAACATTGCATCTTCTTTGAACTGAGAATGGTATGAATCAGCACTTGTGCCAAATGGGTCTGGTGATACGCTATCAATAGATTCCATAAAAACCTTTTTCACTGATTCCTTAATCACTTTATGTAAATCCGATTCACTAAGTCTAATTGTCTTCTTCATATTATATCTTGTTTTATGTTGTTTATTTCTTACTAAGCAGACTACATTTTAATACCCATATTACTGAAGGTCGTATGAATATAGTCAACAATCTCCTGATATAATTGTCCGGTTATTTTTCCGTTATTGTCCCTATAAGTAATTTCCATTACATTTTTCAAGTTCGTGATAACATTATATAAAACCCTCCACTTATTAAGGGCATTGTTTTGCACATAATTATCAGGTTGTAAATCACCTGCCTCGTTTATAGCATCACGAACTATCCTTTCTATCAAAGAGTTTAATCTATTGTCCATTATTACGTTTTTATATAAATAGTTGCTTGTTATTAAATTTGTTCTTACTTTTGCGAGAAAAAGACGACTATGAGTATACTCTACATTGGAAAATCCGTACTTGATGACCTAATGAACGTTTGTTCAAGGAAACTGCTTTGGGAAGTGCTTAATGATTTAGCCGATACCGGCAAAGTCATATATAGTAATGATGTTAAGCAACACCCGACTAAATTTTGGCAGATTGATGCCGATTATCTTTCAGTTAAAAGCCAAGTATCCGTTATCAATAAGTTGCAGGTTGTGTTTGCCTTTATAAATGTTGGTGGAGTTGTTGAGTTATTTGGTCAGAAGTTTATTGATAGTAGTATATTGGCAATTTTGCAAAATAAGGGCTTAATATCAGAAGAAGAACTCGCCATTCTGAATGACCCTTGGTTCGATTATAATATGGGTGGTAATTCCCTACAGTTAGATTTGATTCCATAATCAAAATGCAGCCCTTTTGGACTGCTTTCATTAGATATTTGGGCCAACAGCTATATCATTGCCTATCTTGTTTTATGTTGTTTATTTTCGTTTGTTTTCTGACATTTGCTATGTATAATGTCCACGACTTCCGAAGGTAATGTGTTTTCATATGAGGCATTGTCATCCATACGAATGTTTGTGGAATCCCAATACTCAACCCTATCCGTGTAAACAACTGCAATAACCCGTCTCCAAGGGTCTTGGTTCCTGTTGTTTATGATATAAAGGCATTTACTGTTCTCATTGTTGAACTCATTGTAACGACTTTTCGTTTTTGTAATGCACCAATTAGTGTTTATCGGTAACATATTGGCGTCACTGAACGATTTAAACTCACCAACATATACTCCGTTTTGATTATAAATAGGATTAGGTTTCGCCCATTGCCTTTTACACTCATTGATTATCTTCATAGTTTGTTGGTAGTTAAGTGATTCAATATTGGGTATTGGTTGGCCTGTCTTCCTGTAATATGATACAACATATCGTTTCCAATCTTTGTATGCGTTCAGCACAATATACAAAGGGATGTTATAACAAACAATACACGAAGTGAACCAAACAAGGTATTCTTTAGAAACACCAAGTTCATTATTGTACAATGTCACCGTTGTTCGGCCATTATCCGTTCCGCTGTATTTGTTATATATTTCAACGGCTTTTTTGTATCCTTCGAATAATATCATTACCTTTGTAATCTTCTTAATATAAATATATACCATTTTTAGAAAAAATGAAATATTTAGGTTTTGACCATTTGTATAACTTGGATAAGGATAAGGTTGCAAAATACATCTTTACTTATAGTGGCGTAGAGTGTGTTCTATTATTCCCTCGCCAAAGAAATAATGTTATTTTGTTAGCCATTTCTCGTGAATGTATTCTAACAGAAATGAGAATACCTTTTGTTGAGAAAGAGTATGACATTATGGAAATTGATTTTCCATTTGATTATGAGTACAGAGAAGAAGATGTGTTATTGTCAAATGAGACAAGCGTCAAGAGATATGTTTCTGAGATTGCAGAATCAATGCATCAAATTCAAAAATCGGCCATAAACATTATCTCACTTCAATCCATAGCAGATAAAAGGGAATTAGATAGGGTTTTAAAAGATGATTTATCAAGCCAATACTCATACCAAGGAATAAACGAATTTCTCAGTATCGAATTATTAGCGGAAACAGACTCGTATGTAATTCGAGACAATCGAGGAAATGATTTATTATCGTTTAACTCTCCGAAATACGCAAAACGGGGTTTCACATTATTGTGCGATGGGATGTTTCGTTACTTAAAGGGTTTATTATCATAAAATGCAGCCCTTTTGGACTGCATTTCAATAAAAGCTGGGCCAACAGCTATATCATTGCCTATTTTTAATCAAATGGGTGTTAACAAGGACTCATTAAAGAGACGAAATATTCTAGTCCTCTGTTTCGATGCTATAGATGTTGATTAATATCAGTTTCTTATGAAACGAATCTCTGGCATAGTTAATCTCTATAAGGAGGATATAGGGATTGACACAGTAATTCGGGGAATTTATAAATTGCCAGAACCAAAACCTTTCATTATGGCTTCAAGTTCGGCGGGTGAAGTCTCAGCCTCAGTTCACTGAACTAGGGCAATCATTGTGGTTACCTTGCACTTCGTCGGGGTTACTATCGGTTTGAACCGCTTTTTTTGAGGGTGAATTCAAAGCGCAGGCCTCCGTCTTCTTCTGCTTTTGCTGTAATGGTGCCTCCGTGCAGCATGACAGCATTCTTGACGATGGAGAGCCCTAATCCCGTTCCGCCCAATGAGCGGCTGCGCCCCTTGTCAAGGCGATAAAAGCGTTCAAAAATGCGCGGCAGATGTTCGGCATCGATGCCCACTCCATTATCGGAGAATGTGAATTGCCAATCATTTTCATGCTCATAGGCACAGATGATGACCGTTGCCCCGTCGCCTGCATAATTCAGGGCGTTATCCATCAAGTTGCTGAAGATGCTGTAGATGAGGGACTCATTGCCGTTAACGATGATGTCTTGAGACATACAGTTACACACGGCAATTTTCTTGCTGATGGCTGTGAGTTCTGTTTCCTTGACAATGTCGGCCACGATTCGTGATACATCAACCGGCTTTATGGCAAACATTTCGGCAGCATAGTCCATGCGGTTCAATGTGGAGATATCCTGTAACAAAGCGGATAGACGGCGCGCTTGGGATTGTGTCCGCTCGATGAACTGTCGCCGTGTGTCGTCTTCCATGTCAGGATGGTCGAGTATGGTCTCGGTATATCCCAGAATGCTGGAAACCGGTGTCTTGAGTTCATGCGAAATGTTTTGGGTGAGTTCCCGGCGCATCCTGGTCTCTTTTTCGGCCTGCTCTTTGCTGATGCGTTCATCCATGCGGTGTGAATAACGATGCAGCAAAACGCCCAAAATGATCATGACTACAATCGAGAACAGCATCAAGTGCCAATCACTGCTTTCCATGAAAGGCCTCAAGAAATGGCGGTCATAGTCTTCAAACAGGATGAAGATCACTGCATAGACAACAAATATCACCATGACGGTGAGGAACATCTTTCTACCTTCGGATAAATGCTTCATATCTCAATAGTTGGATAATTTGGGTTGCACCTTTTGTCATCGATACATGTTCCATGGCGCTCGGCTTGCACTACAATTGCCTATAGCCAATGTAGGCTGCGCCTCGGAATAAAAAAAATTTTCATTTTTTGTTCTTCTCTCGGCTTGCACTACAATTGCCTGTGGCCAATGTAGGCTGCGCCTCGGAATAAAAAAATATTCATTTTTGTTCTTCTCTCGGCTTGCACTACAATTCTACAAACAAATAACCAAAGCCTTGACGGGTGGCGATGCATGACGAGTATCGCCCGATTTTCTTGCGCATGCGGGTGATGTTGACATCGACAGTGCGGTCGCTCACAACCACTCCTTGGGGCCACACCCTATCCAGGATTTCTTGACGGGAGAAAACCTGTCCACGATGCTCAAGGAACAATTTCAAGACCTCATATTCTGTTTTGGTCATTTGGATTTCTTCACCATCGGCTGTGACCGACTTATTGGCCATATTCAACTTGAGGCCTTCATAGCTGAGCTCCTGGTTGAGAGAATGGGTTTGAGAAGTGCGTCCCAGCACGGCTTTAATCCTTGCCAGCACTTCACGAACTGAGAACGGTTTGGGAATATAATCATCGGCGCCCAAATCAAAGCCGTGCAATTTATCGTCTTCGGCACCCATGGCAGTGAGGAACACGATGGGTATGCTGCTGGTCGCGGTGTCGGTTTTGAGTTTTTGCGCCAACTCATAGCCAGACAGACCTGGCAACATCACATCGAGCAGGATCAGGTCAAAGCCCGCAGGCCCGATGTCCAGAGCCTCTTCGGCCGAAAAGACTGCTACGGCTTCATAACCTGCCATCGACAGATTATAGAGCAGAATGTCGCACAAACTGCGCTCGTCGTCAACCACTAAAATGCGTTGTTGTTTCATATCTGATTGCAAATATAGCAAATAGATATGAAATGGTATTTGCTGGTGCCGTTACAATGCTATTACATTTGCTTTGGACCAATGCATGCTGCGCCTCGGAATAAAGGGATAGAATTCATTTTTTTTCTTTCCCACGGCTGGTACTACATCAGCCCAAAACGCGCCTCAACGACATTGACAACATAATCTCCCAGTTTCTCAAGCTCTCCCACCAGGTCACCAAAGGTGGTGCCCAGTGAATAATCATATTGTTTATCGTTGACTGCACGCACATTGTCCGCCTTAAGCTCATCGCGCATCTTGTTAAGGATGTTCTCGTAGTAGTATGTTTGGCGCAGTTCGTTGTCTTCAAGCGGATCGGCCAGCACGGCATTCATCTGTGTCAGCGCCTTGTCGCAAAGTGTCATCATCTGTTGAATCCGCTCAATGCGCATTTTATCTAATTGATTGCCGAGTTGACCTCGGTGATGCATCGTGCGCGCCAAGCGATAACATGAGTCGCCAATGCTTTCAAGCTCTCCGATTTCACGGAACATCTGGCGTGTTTTCATTTTAGAGTCGTCACTCAGATGTCCTTCGCTCACCTGTTCCAAGAAGCGCGCAATCACAATCTCGGCTTCATCGGTAACTTGCTCTTCCCGCTCAATCTCTTCAAATTTCTGTTGGATGCTGTCTTCATCTTTCTCCAGCAGCATCTCTTGAACCATGCCAAACATCTGTTGAACGCGTCTGCCATAGTGGGCTGTTTCCTTTTGCGCCTGCAGGACGGCAATCTCAGGTGTCTGAATCAGGTTGGATTTGATATACTGGAGTTTGAAAGATTCGGGTTCTTGCTCATGCTTGTTGGGCAGCAGCCAGCAGACGACTTTCTCTATCTGAGGGATAAACCCGATAAGGACGGCTGTGTTGGTCACATTGAAGCAGGTGTGGAACATGGCAAGGACAATTGGCAAGCGTTCTGTTTGTCCGCCGATGGCCGGGTCATAGCCTACCAGTTTGCAGACCATATCGACAAATGGATAGAAGATGAACATGACCCAAATCACGCCAAATACATTGAACAACAGGTGGGCCAGAGCCGCCCTGCGTGCTTCGGTATTGGCACCGAGTGCCGCCAGATTGGCCGTCGCTGTGGTGCCTATATTCTCGCCCATCACCAGAGCGATGCCCAGGTAGATGGGCAACACGCCAGTAGAACACAGCAGGATGGTGATGGCCATCACGGCTGCCGATGACTGTACGATGCAGGTGATGACGGTTCCGATGGCGAGGAACGCCAGGATGGTCAGATGGCTTCTCGTGTCGAACGACATGAAGAATTGCACGACAGCCTCGTTGTGTTCCAGGTCCAGTTCTTTACCCGAGGCACTCAACAGCACCAGTGAGAAGAACAGGAACGCTATACCGAACAGGAAGTCACCGATATAGCGGTGTCGCTTGTGATAGATGAGCAGTATTCCCACGAGAAAAGCCGGAAAGACCACATTGGTCAAGTCCACATTGTATCCCAGGGACATGATCCATGCCGTCAATGTAGTGCCGATATTGGCACCCATGATGACGCTGATGGCCTGCCCCAGTGTGAGAAGCCCTGCCGATACAAATGAGACCGTCATCACCGTAGTCGCCGATGACGACTGCACTGCGCATGTGACTCCGGCACCTGTCAGCATACCGGCAAAACGGTTGGTCGTCATGCGTGCCAATACATGGCGCAGGTGCGGACCTGCCATCTTTTGCAAGGCCGTGCTCATCATGCGCATTCCGAAAATGAGTAATCCAAGTGTGCCCAATATCTTGAGCAGAATCATGACATAATCCAATGTCTCTAGGGGTGGTGTTTGCATATTCTGAAATCTTTTGATGCCACAAAAGTACACCGCATGGCAAGAATAAGCGGTTACAAACCCGTTACAGGTCTATTACCATATAGTTACAAGTCACGCGAATTTCAGTATCTTTGCGGTAATCAAGAGAATAATCATCAACAATGCATCCAAGTCATCAGGGATTGGCTGGTGGCGAAGTCCCAAGGATGAGGGTGTGAAGTCACTGCCTAGGGACACTTACCGCTGGCGGTAGTGTTTTGCGAAAAAATCGCTACCTTTGTACCTTGAAAGCAAAACATACAACGGAATCATGATTATCAATGAAGTTGAAGTCAAGACCGTCTTGACAAAATCAAATCTGCCCGTCAGCGACTATTCGGTGAATTCCTATGTGGGTTGTACACATGGATGCAAGTATTGCTATGCCTCGTTCATGAAGCGCTTCACGGGGCACACCGAGCCCTGGGGCGAGTTTCTTGACATCAAGCATTGGCCTGACATCAAAAATCCCGAGCGGTTGCGTGGCAAGGAACTGTTTTTCGGTTCCGTCACCGACCCTTATCTTCCTGAAGAGGAAACATATTGTCGCACTCGCTCGTTGCTGGAACAACTGCAGGGGAGCGGAATCAAACTTTCCATAGCCACAAAGAGTGACTTGGTGTTGCGCGACCTGGACCTCATCAAGACCTTCTCCAATGCCCGTGTGAGTTGGTCGGTGAACACGCTGGACGAGTCCTTCAAGGATGACATGGACAGCGCCGTGAGCATCGAGCGACGGCTGGCAGCCATGAAGGCGTTCCATGATGCGGGCGTGAGAACCACCTGCTTCATCTCGCCGATCTTTCCGGGCATCACCGATGTGAAAGCCATCATCGACCGGGCCAAGGACCAGTGCAATCTCATCTGGCTGGAGAACCTGAACCTGCGCGGCACTTTCAAGGCTGTGATCATGGATTATATACGAGAGAAAAGACCTGAATTAGTTCCTTTGTATGAGGAAATCTATTCCAAGCGCAAAAGGGACTACTGGGAGAACCTGAATGTGGAGCTGAAAGCCTATGCCGAAGGGCTCGGCTTGCCGTATGTCCGCGATGACGACAGCATCAAGCGCCCCTTCGATGCACCGCCCATTGTGGTGAACTATTTCTATCATGAGGAGGTCAAGAAATCTGCAAAAAAGTAAACCCCGGTATTTAGAAGAGCAATGAGTATTGCTTCATCGCAGCCTCTTTGGCAGCCGCATACTCTGCAATAGGTGATCTCATAATTGTGATGTATATTCCCGCTAAGTTTTTTATTCGCGGAGTTCGTGGATTTCGCGCAATTAGCGTTGAAAAAATGTCGGGCCGACATCTATTTCTCGCGCGGCGCGATTACTGCAACGAGGTAATAATTGACCTGACGGCGTGAGTATGTCTGATATTTCAAAGAAATGGTTTATATTTGCGGTGGAATGATTCCCATTAGAAATGTCAAACAACCCAAATAAAAATCATGGCAATGACAAGAGTACTGGCAGCGATGGCTTGCCTGGCAATTGTTTTCAATCAAGCGGGCAGCATGAACGGCGCTGAAGAGAAATATCAGATCGTAGAGAAGGATGGATACAACCTGGTCATGCATCCCGATGCACCCGTGCTGGGTTATTCGCCCGATAGTGGGGTGGGCATCATCATGGTTGATGGCCTGCCGTTCAAGGACTTGAGCCGCAACGGCAAGTTGGAGCCCTATGAGGACTGGCGCCTGCCAGCCGAAGAACGCGCCCGTGACCTTGCCGGCCGATTGAGCGTTGAACAGATTGCGGGGCTGATGCTCTACAGCAGCCATCAGCCTGTTCCAAACACCAACCGACCCGTGTATAACGGAAAAACCTTCACTGAAAGCGGTGCTAACCCTTGGGACTTGACCGACGAGCAGATGTCATTCCTGAAGAATGACAATGTGCGCGCCGTCCTGGTCACCAAGGTCGAGAGCCCCGCCGTTGCCGCACGGTGGAGCAATCGGGTTCAGGCATTTGTCGAGGGCCTGGGCTTCGGCATTCCCGCCAACAACAGCAGCGACCCCCGTAACGAGACGGCTACAAGCGATGAGTTCCTTGCAGGAGCCGGCGGACAGATTTCGTTGTGGCCGCGCCCCATCGGCATGGGCGCCATCATGGACCCCGAACTGGTGAAGCGTTTCGGTGAGATTGCATCAAGGGAATACCGCGCTTTGGGCATCACCACAGCCCTGTCGCCGCAGGTCGATCTTGCGACCGAGCCACGATGGAGGCGTGTGTTGGGATGCTTCAGCGAAGACCCTCAACTGGTCACTGATTACGCTCGTGCCTATTGCGACGGTTTCCAGACCAGTCAGGGTGGGGCAGAGATTAAAGACGGCTGGGGATATAACAGCGTCAATGCCATGGTCAAGCATTGGCCTGGTGGCGGCTCCGAGGAAGGAGGTCGGGACTCACACTACAGTTTCGGCAGATATGCGGTCTATCCAGGGCACCAGTTCGAGACGAGACTGCTGCCGTTCACCCGTGGCGCCTTCCAGCTCGACGGCCCCACCGTCAGCGCCAGTGCCGTGATGCCGTTCTATACGGTCCCATGGGGCATTGACCCCGCTGGGGACAATGTGGCCATGAACTATAGCCGATACATCATCACCGAACTGCTGCGTGAGCGCTACGGCTTCAATGGCGTGGCTTGCACCGACTGGGTGGTCACGGGCGACTACGAGGCCGTCGACAAGCATTGGGGCAAACCCTGGGGTGTAGAGCACCTCACCGTGGCCCAGCGCCATTACCGTGTGCTGCTGGCGGGCGTTGACCAATTCGGCGGCAACCAGGACAAGCAACCCATCGTCGAGGCCTATCGGATGTGGGAACACGATTTTGGCAAGCAGAGCGCACGCGAGCGTTTTGAACTGAGTGCCCGACGGCTATTGCTCAACAGTTTCAGGTTAGGGCTCTTCGAGAACCCCTATGTGGACCCCGATGAAGCCTCACGCATCGTCGGCAACCCCGAATATATGCAGGCGGGTTATGACGCCCAACTGCGTTCCATCGTGATGGCCAAGAACCACGGCGACTGCCTGCCTTTGCAGCAGCGGCTGCGGGTATATCTGCCCAAGCGCCATTATCCCGCCAGGAAAGGATTCTGGGGCGAGAATTACGAGGAAAAGACCGACTATCCCATCCACCGCGAACTGGTCGAGCAGTATTTTACTGTGGTCGATGACCCGGCGCTCGCCGATTTCGCCATCGTGGATATTGACGAGCCCCTGGGCGGTTTCGGATACAGCCGCGACGATGTGGAGGCAGGGGGCAACGGATATATGCCTATCAGCCTGCAATACCGACCTTATACCGCCACTGCGGCCCGTCAGCCGAGCATAGCAGGCGGCGACCCGATGGAGTCCTTCGTTGACCGCAGCTACCGTGGCAAGACTGTCGAGACTATCAACGAGGGCGACCTTGACCTGGTGTTGGAGACACGCCGCCTGATGGGCAATAAACCTGTGGTGGTGACATTGAACCTTACCCGCCCGGCTGTGGTTGCCGAGTTTGAAGCCGCCGCCGATGCTATCCTGCTGTGCTTCGGTGTGCAGAATAAGGCAAAACTTGACATCATTGCAGGACGCTTTGAGCCTCAAGGCCTCCTGCCGTTCCAGATGCCCGCCGACATGCAGACCGTCGAGACACAAAACGAGGACAAGCCGCATGACATGACACCCTATCGCGACAACGACGGTCATGTGTATGATTTTGCCTACGGCCTGAACTGGAACGGCATCATCACCGACCACCGTACCGCCCGCTACAGGAAATAAACCCAAAGGATATTGCAGATAAACTCACCCGTGCCTCCCGTTTCTCAGGTGGGCGATTGCTCTCCCAGCGATTGGAACTGTCACCGGGCGCACCTACAACACCAAACCGACGGCTCCAGGCATCTACATCAACACGGGCAAGAAATACATCATCAAGTAAGAATGCCCACCTACTTGATAGCGAATGGGAAGAATCA
This sequence comes from uncultured Prevotellaceae bacterium, assembly GCA_900322135.1. GTDB lineage: Bacteria > Bacteroidota > Bacteroidia > Bacteroidales > Muribaculaceae > Sodaliphilus. Next base: position 523 of record ONYP01000013.1, on the reverse strand, counting down.
CATCATAAAGCGAGTTTCGCTAGAAATCGTTATCTCTTCACTTTAAGTATATCAATTGAAATTTGTTGTATGGGCATCATTAAGGACATTCTTCTTGTTGGCGCGGGTAGTTGTTTTTTGGGGGGCGGTTAGGATAAACGGCTATTCTATTGGTATCTGAATGATTGAAAGCCATTTCTCGGGGTCCTCCTCCTGGTTCCAGACTCCATCAATGTAGCAGGTGCGGAACTGACCAACAGGCTTGTAACCATGCTCCTCGATGTAACGGAACGCCTCTACATACGATTCGTGGAATCTTTCATACGGGCCGACGTGCTTCATGCAGAGCGCCTTGGGCACTGCGGGCAGACGCTTGAACTGGATGATGGCACTGTCCTCTCCCATCTCCTCTACCTGTTCGCAATACTCAATGTCCACGTCCGTTGGCTTGTACTCCATGTCATGTTCAACAGTAAAGCAGTAGCCCGGCGGTGGGCACTTGCAGCCGAGACGCTGCATCTCGGGAGCGATTATCTCTACACAC
>ONYP01000113.1 GCA_900322135.1 uncultured Prevotellaceae bacterium | reverse complement strand
ATGGCAACAGTTGACGACAAGAAAATCATCTTCTCGATGGTGGGCGTGAGCAAGACCATCCAGCAGAACCAGAAGCAAATCCTCAAGAACATCTACCTCTCGTTCTACTATGGCGCCAAAATCGGCATCATCGGCTTGAACGGTGCGGGTAAATCCACGCTGATGAAAATCATCGCCGGACTGGAGACGCAGTACCAGGGCCAGGTGGTGTTTGCACCGGGATACTCGGTGGGTTACCTGCCCCAGGACCCCCAGCTCGACCCGACCAAGACAGTCAAGGAGGTCGTGCAGGAGGGTGTGCAGCATGTAGTGGACACGCTCAAGGAGTTTGAGGATATCAACCTCAAGTTCGGCATGCCAGAGTACTATGAGGACCCCGAGAAGATGGACAAACTGTTTGCCCGACAAGCCGAACTGCAGGACATCATCGACGCCACCGACGCGTGGAACCTTGACAGCCGGCTGGAGCGCGCCATGGATGCCCTGCGCTGCCCCGATGGGGACCAGCTCACCGAGCACCTAAGCGGCGGTGAGCGACGCCGTGTGGCTTTGTGCCGACTGCTGTTGCAGAAACCCGATGTCCTGTTGCTCGACGAGCCCACCAACCACCTCGATGCCGAGTCGATTGACTGGCTGGAGCAGCACCTGCAGCAATATGAGGGCACGGTTATCGCTGTGACCCACGACCGCTACTTCCTCGACCATGTGGCTGGCTGGATTCTGGAACTGGACCGCGGCGAGGGCATCCCATGGAAGGGCAACTACAGCAGCTGGCTGGAGCAGAAGACCCAGCGCCTGGCCCAGGAAGAGAAGACCGAGAGCAAGCGCCAGAAGACCCTGCAGCGCGAGCTGGAATGGGTACGCATGGCGCCCAAGGCCCGTCAGGCTAAGGGCAAGGCGCGCTTGAACAGTTACGATAAACTGCTCAACGAGACCGTCAAGGAGAAAGAGGAGAAACTCGAGATTTTCATCCCCAACGGCCCCCGTTTGGGCAACAAGGTCATCGAGGCTCAGCATGTGGCCAAGGCTTTTGGCGACAAACTGCTGTTTGACGACCTCAACTTCATGCTGCCGCCCAACGGCATCGTGGGCGTCATCGGCCCCAATGGAGCCGGCAAGACCACGCTGTTCCGCCTGATTATGGGCCTCGAGAAACCCGACAGCGGCATCTTTGAGGTCGGCGAGACCGTCAAGGCGGTCTATGTCGACCAGCAGCACACGAGCATCGACCCCGACAAGACTGTCTATGAGGTCATCTCGGGCGGCGTCGAACTGCTGCGCATGGGTGGACGCGATGTGAATGCACGCGCCTACCTGTCACGATTCAACTTCAGCGGTGTGGACCAGCAGAAGAAGTGCGGCGTGCTCTCGGGCGGTGAACGCAACCGCCTGCAACTGGCATTGGCATTGAAGGAGGAGGGCAATGTCCTGCTGCTCGATGAGCCCACCAACGACATCGATGTGAACACCCTGCGAGCCCTCGAGGAAGGTCTCGAGGACTTTGCCGGATGCGCCGTGGTCATCAGCCACGACCGCTGGTTCCTGGACCGCATCTGCACACACATTCTCGCCTTTGAGGGCAACAGCAATGTATTCTTCTTCGAGGGCAGCTACAGCGAGTATGAGGAAAACAAACTCAAGCGCCTGGGCAAGGAAGAGCCTACCCGCGTGCGCTATCGCAAGTTGACAGATTAAATAACAGATAATATATCACTGGTTTAATATGAGACATTTACTGACAGTAGTACTGGTGATGCTGGTTGTGTCATGCACTGGCAAGTGGCAGCCTGGCGACAGCATCCAAAACGGACACGATTTTCTGGCCAACGCGGGCATCTGCGAGGACTCGCTGGTGTTGAGCGGCAACGAGTTCAACTATGACAACGACGGCGAGAAACTGCCTAACATCAGGCTCGACCTCGCCACCTGTCAAGCCTTGGGGCTCGACAAGATGATGGGCATTGACACGGTCATCACCGTCGTGCGTGTGTGGGGCGTGCAGGACTATCCCGACAAGGGCATCAGCCTGCTGCTGGGACAGACCTACTATGGCGACACCCGAACCTGCTGGCTGGCGACCTACGGCAAAGACGGCATGCTCGACTTCATGCGCTTGGGTGAGTGCGGTGGCTTGAACCTGTCCTATTGGGACGACATCGATGAGCACACCCACCTCAGGGGCATCGACTCGATGCGCATGGTCATGCCCGACAAATTCGGCAAACCCATTAACATCAGCCGTTGGATTTCCTACAACCAGCAGTACAACGGTGGGGAAACCGACTCCACCATGTGGTTCATCCATCACGAGTTGCCCGTCACCATCGGCAACGACGGACATTTCTCCATCGGCAAAGTGGGCACCGTATACAGTGCCGACACCACCGTGCTCAACAATTACTGGCGCTACAAGCGACAACTCGAAGTCCTGTCTTGGACCCCAATGAGCGATGACTCCTTCTATGACAAGGTCAACACCTTCCTCGAGCAGGCCAAAGGCACGATTACCGACCCCACCCAACTGCTGGGCGACTTCCAAACGCTCGTCGCCACACGCATGTATTGTGACACCGAGAGGCTCATGAAATGGTGCTGCGACCACCCGGACAGCCAACTATCGCAAGGTACGGTAAGAGCCGTCAAAGGCGTGAATCCCGAGTGGATTCTTAACGATTTAAAGAAAATCAAAGACCCAGCTCTCAGGCAAAAAGCCACCCAATTCCTGGGCCTATAAGAGCCAAGCATTAACGGTCTGGTAGAGGTAATATCCGACAAACTGTGTGTGTGTTTCCCATTTCTCAAAATTGATTATTATTGAATCTTGAAACTATCATTTACTAATTCAAATAACTAAAACTTAACAAAAAATGAGGATGAAGTATTTCTTAATTGTGAGCTCAACAGCACTCATGCTGCTGACAACATTGAATGTGTCTTGTTCTAAAAGCAAGAATGGCCCTGATATAAAAAGTGCCGAGAATCTCGTAAAGTCTATTGGATACTATGAGAATCGGTTTGAATGGATTACCGCCGAGGAGGTACATAAGCTCAAAGCAGGTGATTTGCGTGACTCACTGGATAAATTTGTGGTAAATGATCTATTTAATTATGTGTTTGAGGATTGGAGAGCTAAAGGAGAAAGAATAGGCATCAATTGGGAGGATGCGGATGTGGACAGTGTCGTTTCGACCAACGATGCCAAGGCATCTGAAGCCCTGGGATGTAGCGTGTCACAAGGTACCATATATCTTTCCAGCGAAGGGAAGAAATATAAAATCAACTTTGAACAAGCGATTAAGCTTGACCCCAACGGTCCTTGGAAAACCATCATGCTGACAACTTTCATCCCTCTTGACAAGGACGGCAATGCCATCTCACCGGTCGGACTGCAACGAGAAGTCGCTCCTGAAGACCAAATGTCTTCATACGGAGTAGATGAGAAGATTAACGATTTCAAGGAAATTGCATTGTTAAACATTAATAGCCAAGAGGGTTCTCTATTGTTAGATAACATTGACCTCTATGAGGAAGAAATTGCTTCTATTGCTTTTGATAATCCTGTTGAGGCCTTGGAATTTGTTAAGAAGTGGCAAGCCATCTTTGCCGAGAATAAAGACTTAATCACTGCTAACTTTGGGAACGACCCGAAAGTCATGAAGAAAGTTAATAGCATATTAAGTGCTGACCCCAAGGAGTATGTCATAACTAAAGCCAAGGAGTTCAACACAATAGTTGATGAAGACGAATTAAATGGCCTGAAAATAGAAAGCAAATACCGTATCTGGAAATAAGCTTTACTTTCTGTGTTTCTCAAGTGAGCATGTCATTTAATTGATCAACTTGAATCATAGTATTTGTTTGAAATGATGTGTAGCCACATCCCAACCAATGGGCAGGAAGGTGGCTACACATCATTTAATTATTGACTGCGTATCCCAAGGTGCTGTGCCGGTCACACATCGGCAGCGTGCAGGGCCGAAGTGATGGTCTGCCACAACACGGTGAGAGTCACTGCACCCATCAGGACATTGTACAGGACATCACGCACGGTGATGACACCCGTAGCCTCCTGACCACGCCACATCAACAGCCATGACAAGGCACACACCACAAGGGCGATGGCATAAATCACAGTGGTAGCCCACGAGCCACGCGCCTGTTTCTCCGGCAGCTTGTTGAGCACACGGCGGGTAAACCAGGGGTTCTCGCCCGGGTCATGCGCGCCCTGCTTGAGTATTTGGGCCAGTTTCTTGTCTTCTTCGTTGGTATTCATATCTTAGATAACGGTTTAATTGTCGATAAATTGTTTCATTTTGCCCTTGGCACGATATATCAGGGACTTCACCGAGCCTTCGGGCATCTGCATGATCTTGGCTACCTGCTTCAGGGGCTGGTCCTCGATGTAGAACAGGGTGACGGCGACGCGCTCGTTCTCTCCCAGGCGGCCCAACGCCTCTTGCACGGTCATCGAGGCATCGACGGCGTCGCCGGCGGCCGTGCTCGCCTCTCCCATGGCCGCGATGTCCTCGACATGCTCCTCGTGGTGACGGCGCACATGGTTATAAAACTCGTTGTAGGCAATGCGGTACAGCCAGGTGCCGAAAGACGAAAGCCCCTTGAAACTGCGTATGCCCACATAGGCCTTGATGAATGTGTCCTGCGCCAGGTCGTCGGTCAGCATCTCGTCGCCCGTGGTCAGGTTCAGCAGGAACCGGCGCACGCGCGGCTGGTAGGCCTCGACGAGCCTGCCGAATGCGTCCCGGTTGTCGGCCAGGGCGCATTGCGACAGCAGTCTTATTTCATCAAGTTTGGAAAGCATGGTCAA
>ONYP01000027.1 GCA_900322135.1 uncultured Prevotellaceae bacterium | reverse complement strand
TGGGCGGGTTCGCTCATCGTGCCGCAGCAGCGGGTCGAGCGCCGCGACCTCTTGAAGATTGTGGGGGCGAGTTTCTTCGGTTTCGTCATGGCCCAGGGCGGCTACATTGTGGGCTTGAGTTACACCTCGCCCATCAACGCAACCATCGAGTTGACGACGATGCCGATTTTCACGCTCATCCTGTCGGCCTTCATCCTGCACGAGCGCATCACCCCGCGGCGGGCATTGGGCATCATCCTGGGCTTCACGGGCGCCGTGCTGCTGATTACGCGCACAACATCGGGCGCTTCGGGCAAGACCGCCGACTTTCGCGGCGACCTGCTCATCCTGGCGGCACAGGTGGGCTATGCCTTCTACCTGACGCACTATGCGGCCCTGTTCCGCAAGTATGACGCGTTTACATTCAACAAGTGGACATTCACCTTTGCCAGCCTGATGATTCTGCCGTTCACCCTACCCCACATCGTGCAGATTGACTGGGCAGGCATCAGCGCCCGCACTGCCAGCGAGTTGATTTATATCGTGGCCGCAGCCACCTTCTTCACATTCCTGCTGGTGGTATTCGCCCAGCGCCGCCTGCTGCCCACGACGGTGAGTGTCTACAACTATGTGCAGCCCTTTGTCACGGTCGTTGCCAGCATGACGATGGGCCTTGCCGTGCCGCAGTGGATGCACGCCGTGGCAGCAGCGCTCATCTTCACGGGCGTGTGGCTCGTGGTCAACACACACAACTACTCATCAAACAATCACGCTAAGGCGCCAAGTCGCTAAGATTTTTAATCGTCAACCTTAGCGGCCTAATGCCTTAGCGTGATGCAGTAACACGCAGTGGCTGTTAGATGCCGTAGAAGAATCCTATGCCCCCCGTATTGCCGTTCAAAATGTCCTGTAGGATATCCGGGTTGCTCATTAGTTGCTTGCCTGTTCCATAAATTGACAATACCACGCCCACAATAATGGTGATAAAGAACCACTTCTTGGCCGAAGCGGACTTCTTTTTGGCACCGTCAATATCCCCCTTGGCATAGCAGGTCCTGCAACCCCATGCGTGAAAAATGGCAATAGCGCCGGGAATCAGTCCTACCAAGGGCACACCGCAACACAGACTACATACCAATGTGGCGATTACCGACTCGACGAGCCATGTCTTGGGGGCAGCCTGCGACGGCGACTGGGTATTAGTCGAGGGACCCTGAGGGATTGGCAGGGGATCGTTGGGCACCGTCGGGGCCGTGGATTGCGGATTGGTCACTGGAGGCACATCGGGCAAGGGAGGCAATGAAACCTCGCCCATCGGAGGCGCCGACGGCAGCGGAGTCTGCCCAATCGGGGGCACCGGGGGCAACTGGATGTCCAGCCCTCCTGTATTGCCGGTCTGGCCCGACAACAACGCTGCGAGTTCGGGAACCTGGCTTGCCGAGGTCCATCCTGACATACCTTCACCCCACACGAGGGAGTTGCCGGTCAAGCCGCGCGCCAGCAACTCGTTGGCCTCAAAAGGTCCTACGCCCTGGCCGTTTTCTGCGATATAGTATTTCATAGGCTCTTGTGGATTTTAAAACATATCTGTCGCAAATTTAATACAAATTTCAGATAATCAATCCCATTCCCACAAAAAAATCGTGCCGCAAGATCATCTCCTGCGGCACGATTGTGTACGGTGAATCAAATGACTCGGGCGGGTTTAGTCTTTGCACTTGGCGCAGACAAACTCGCGATTCAGGCGTGAGATGTTGCTCAGCTTGATGTTCTTGGGGCACTCGGCGGCACAGGCACCGGTGTTGGTGCAGTTACCGAAACCGAGTTCGTCCATCTTGGCGAGCATGGCCTTGACGCGGCGCTTGGCCTCGGCACGGCCCTGAGGCAGCAGAGCGAACTGGCTCACCTTGGCGCTGAGGAACAGCATGGCCGAGCCGTTCTTGCAAGCGGCTACACAGGCACCGCAGCCGATGCAGGTAGCGCTGTCCATAGCCTCGTCGGCGGCCTCCTTGCTGATGGGGATGGCGTTGGCATCCTGGGCACCGCCCGTCTGGAAGCTCACATAGCCACCAGCCTGCTGAATCTGGTCAAAGGCATTGCGGTTAACCATCAAGTCCTTGATTACGGGGAAAGCAGCCGAGCGCCAGGGCTCAACGGTGATGGTGTCACCATCGTGGAAGCGGCGCATGTAGAGCTGGCAGGTGGTAGCACCCGTGGCGGGGCCATGGGGGTGACCATTCACATAGAGCGAGCACATGCCGCAGATGCCCTCGCGGCAGTCGTGGTCAAAGGTGACAGGCTCCTCGCCCTTCTCGATGAGTTGCTCGTTGAGGATGTCCATCATCTCGAGGAAAGAGGTGTCGGTGGGGATGTCGCGCATCTCGTAGGTCTCAAAACGGCCCTCGGAACGAGCGTCCTGCTGACGCCAAACCTTAAGTTTGAAGCTTATACTTGTATCCATTGTATTCGATGAATTTTAAAGGGTGGTTGTTTATGACTTGTAGTTACGCGTCTGGACCTTGATGGCCTCGTAGTGGAGCGGCTCCTTGATGAGCGTGGGAGCGGTCTCATCGTCACCGTTATACTTCCAGCAGGAGACATAGAAGAAGTTCTCGTCGTCACGCTTGGCCTCGCCTTCCTCGGTCTGATGCTCCTCGCGGAAGTGGCCACCGCAGCTCTCGTGGCGGTTCAGGGCATCATAGGCAATCAATTCACCCATGGTGATGAAGTCACGCAGGCGGAATGCCTTGTCCAACTCGATGTTCATGCCCTCTTGGGTACCGGGGATGAACAGGTTGTTCTCGAACTCCTTGCGCAGCTCTTTGAGCTTCTTCAATGCGGTCTCGAGGCTCTCCTTGGTGCGGGCCATGCCCACATAGTCCCACATCACATTACCCAACTCCTTGTGGATGCTGTCGACAGAGCGCTTGCCCTGGATGCTCATCAGGTGGTCGAGGTCAGCCTGTACCTTCTTCTCGGCAGCATCAAACTCGGGTGCGTCGGTCGAGAAATGGGGCACGCTGATCTGGTCGCTCAAGTAGTTCTGGATGGTGTAAGGCAGCACAAAGTAACCGTCGGCCAGACCCTGCATCAGTGCCGAAGCACCCAGGCGGTTGGCACCGTGGTCGCTGAAGTTGCACTCACCGATAGCGAACAGACCCTTGATGCTGGTCTGCAGCTCATAGTCAACCCAGATACCGCCCATCGTGTAGTGGATAGCGGGATAAATCATCATGGGGTTGTAGTACTTCACGCCGTTGATCTCGTTGGCGAGTTCGCCGGGGTTCACATCAGTGATTTCCTCATACATGTCGAACAGGTTGCCGTAGCGCTGACGGATTACATCGATGCCCAAGCGGTTGATGGCCTCGCTGAAGTCCAGGAACACGGCCTTGCCGGTGTTGTTCACACCGTAGCCCTTGTCGCAACGCTCCTTGGCAGCGCGGCTGGCAACATCACGGGGCACGAGGTTACCGAAGGCCGGGTAGCGGCGCTCCAGGTAGTAGTCGCGCTCCTCCTCGGGGATGTCGCTGCCCTTGAGTTGACCTGCCTGCAGTTTCTTGGCGTCCTCGATGTTCTTGGGCACCCAGATGCGGCCGTCGTTACGCAACGACTCACTCATCAGCGTCAGCTTGGACTGCTTGTCGCCGTGAACGGGGATACAGGTGGGGTGAATCTGCACATAGGCGGGGTTGGCAAAGTAGGCACCATGACGATAGCAAGCCATTGCTGCCGAGCAGTTGCAGCCCATAGCGTTAGTGCTCAGGAAGTAGGTGTTGCCATAACCACCGGTGGCGATTACCACGGCATGAGCGGCAAAGCGCTCGAGTTTGCCGGTCACCAGGTTCTTGGCGATGATACCGCGTGCACGGCCGTCGATGATAACCACATCGTGCATCTCATAGCGGTTGTAACTCTTCACCTTGCCGGCATGGATCATGCGGTTGAGGCTCGAGTAGGCACCGAGCAGCAACTGCTGGCCGGTCTGACCCTTGGCGTAGAATGTGCGGCTCACCTGAGCGCCACCAAACGAGCGGTTGGCCAGCAGACCACCATACTCACGGGCGAAGGGAACACCCTGTGCCACACACTGGTCGATGATATTGTTGGACACCTCGGCCAGGCGGTACACATTGGCCTCACGGGCACGGTAGTCACCACCCTTGACGGTGTCGTAGAACAGGCGGTAAACCGAGTCACCGTCGTTCTGGTAGTTCTTGGCTGCATTGATACCACCCTGTGCGGCAATCGAGTGGGCGCGGCGGGGCGAATCCTGGATGCAGAAGTTCAACACATTGAATCCCATCTCACCCAGCGTGGCAGCTGCCGAAGCGCCTGCCAGACCGGTACCCACGACGATGATGTCGAGTTTACGCTTATTGGCGGGGTTGACGAGTTTCTGGTGAGCCTTATAGTTTGTCCACTTCTCAGCAATGGGTCCCTCGGGAATCTTGGAATCGATAGGCTGAGCGTTGATTTTGGTTTCTTCCATTGTTATAATGAATTTAATAGGTTAATACTCAGCGATTAGCAATTAATAATCCCGTTGAAGTGAAGTGCAAAATAAATGGCTTCAACAGCAAACATGATGAACACGATGCTTGCCCACCACTTGGAGATGCACTGCCAGCGGGGAATCCACTTGTCGTTAGCGGTACCCAGCGTCTGGAAAGCACTCCAGAAACCATGACTGATGTGGAACCACAGGGCAGCAAAGCCGATGAGGTAAACGGGAAGTACCCACCAGTTGTTATTGCCAAAAATCGTTTCCAGAGCTTTTTCTCCAGTCCTAAATTCCGGACTCAGCTCGTTATTCAACAGTTCAGGCAACTGCATGTTTGCCCAAAACTGGAAGAGGTGCAGGATCAGGAAGCAGCACACGATGATACCCAGAACGAGCATGTTCTGCGATGCCCACTCTACATTCTTGGGACGGGAATTCACAGCATAGCGGTTGTTGCCGCGTGCCTTGCGGTTCTGGAATGTGAGCCAGAAGGCGTAGATGATGTGAATCGCGAAGCCGCCGGCAAGCACGGCCGTGCCAGCCACAGCATACCAGTTGGCACCGAGGAATTCGCAAATGGCATCATAAGCACTGAGGCTAATGATAGCCACCGCGTTCATCAGCGCATGAAATGTGACGAACAGGACAAGGAAGAGGCCGGTTACCGACATGATCACCTTGCGTCCGACAGATGAATTAGTTAACCACATAAAATTTGATGATTTAGAGTTATTAATTGATTGTTGTTTTGGTATCTTCTCTAATATCCCGCAAAGATAATAAAAAATTTCAATTCTTTATCATTTTCAGTCGTTGAGAATCAACATCGCGTCGCCGTAGGCACCAAAGCGGTACTTCTCCTCGATGGCCACCTGGTAGGCATTCATCGTCTGCTCATAGCCGCCAAAAGCCGCCTGGGCCATCAGCATGATGGAGTACGGCATGTGGAAATTGGTCACCAGGGCGTCGCAGGTGGTGCACTGATAGGGCGGGAACAAGAACTTGTTGGACCAGCCGCCAAAAGGCTTGATGTGGCCGTTCATGCCCACGCAGGTCTCAAAGGCGCGCAATACCGATGTGCCGATGGCGCACACCTTGTTGCCGCCGTCGCGCAGCGTGTTGACCTTCTCGGCAAGCTCGACGCTCACATCCATCTCCTCGCTGTCCATGCGGTGCTTGGTCAAGTCCTCGACATCGATGTCGCGGTAACTGCCCAGGCTGATGTGCATCGTCAGGAAGTCGCTGTCGATGTCGCGGATTTCCATGCGGCGCATCAGTTCGCGCGAGAAGTGCAGACCTGCAGCGGGAGCCACCACGGCACCCTCCTTGCTGGCATAGATGGTCTGGTAGCGCTCGGCATCCTCGGGCTCGGCATCGCGCTGGATGTAGTAAGGCAGCGGCGTGTTGCCCAGGTTGTACAGGTCCTGCTTGAACTGGTCATGATCGCCGTCATAGAGGAAGCGCAGCGTGCGACCGCGTGAGGTGGTATTGTCGATAACCTCGGCCACCATCGAGTCATCAAGACCGAAATAGAGCTTGTTGCCGATGCGGATTTTGCGGGCGGGTTCCACCAGCACATCCCACAGCTTGTTTTTAGGATTGAGTTCGCGGAGCAGGAAGACTTCGATGCGGGCACCGGTCTTTTCCTTGTTGCCAAACAACTTGGCGGGGAAAACCTGGGTGTCGTTAAACACAAACAGGTCATGGGGATTGAAGTAATCCAGAATCTCTTTAAACACTCGGTGCTCAATCTGGTTGCTGCGCTTGTGCAGAACCATCAGTCGCGACTCGTCCCTCACAGGGACGGGATAGGAGGCAATCAGCTCCTCGGGCATCTTGGTATTGAATTCTGAAAGTTTCATATTTTATACTTGAGTTGTAAGTTGTGAGTTTTAAGTAGTGAGTATAGTTACTATCGCCCAGTGAGGCGGTGAAACAGTAACTTATTTTATCTGGGATGTGCGGCGGGGCGGCGCGTCACATTTTTTCTCCTGCTTGCGGGCAGCACGCTCGGCCTTCAGCTGGGCGGCACGCTCGCGGTTCTCGATGCGCTCACGCTCCAGGCGCTCAGCAGCAGCCTGTTCGGGAGACACATAGGTCTCGGCGTCAAGTTTCTCGACAAGTGCCTCGAGAGTGAGACAGTCCTCTACCCTGACATCACCCACGCGCGTGCGGCGCAGGCCCGTCAAGTGGGCACCGCTGCCCAAAGCCACACCGATGTCGCGTGCCAGGGCACGGATGTAGGTACCCTTGCTGCACACCACGCGCAGCTGCAGCGTGGGCTCGGCCGGCAAGCCGCATTGCAAGACCTCTATCTCATCGATGACCAGGGTCTTGGGGCGGATTTCCACATCCTGGCCCTTGCGCGCCAGCTTGTAGGCAGGCTTACCGTCGACCTTGCATGCCGAGAACGACGGGGGCACCTGCTCGATGCTTCCCGTGAACTGCTGCTGCAGCACGCGGTCGATGAGAGCGCGGTCGATGTGCTGCCACTCAAAGGTGGCGTCCACCTCGGTCTCCAGGTCATAACTGGGCGTCGTGGCACCTAGCCTGAGGTCGGCAATATATTCCTTGATGCCTGCCTGCAGCTCGTCGATGCGCTTGGTGGCATGGCCGGTGCACAGTATCAGCACGCCTGTCGCCAGCGGGTCGAGGGTGCCGGCATGGCCCACCTTGACCTGACGGGTCTTCAAGTGGGTGCGCAGGACGGCACGCACCTTCTTCACTGCCGTGAACGAGGTCATGCGCAACGGCTTGTCGATACAGAATATTTCGCCTTCTATCGGGTTAAGCATTATTTCTTTTTAGTCACAAGTCGTCAGTCGACCATCTGTAACGATTGGCCACTTAATAACATGGCCAAAATGATGACACCCACAATGATGCGGTACCAGCCAAAGGCTTTAAAGCCGTACTTGGTCAAGAAATTCACGAACCACTTCATGGCGAGCAGCGCCACGATAAAAGCGACAACACAGCCCACAATCAAGATGATGATGTTTTGCGAGGTCGCCCATTCGGCATTGTCCTTGAACAAGTCCACGAGGTCGAGCAGTGTGGCGCCAGCCATGGTGGGCACGGCCAGGAAGAACGAGAATTCGGCGGCTTTCCTGCGGCTGAGTCTCTGAGACATGCCGCCCACAATGGTCGCCATGCTACGGCTCACGCCCGGAATGACCGAAATACACTGGAACAGACCTATCTTGAAAGCCTTGCGCTCATCCAGTTTCACGGCCTCACTGCCTTTATTGAAAATGCGGTCGCAGAAGAGCATGAACACGCCTCCCACCACCAGCATGATGGCCACGACCATGACGCTGTCGAGCAGCCAGTCGAGCAATCCCGACTTCTTGGCAGCCAGACCGATGACAACAGCCGGCAACACGCCAACCAGCAGCAGCCAGTAGAAATACCACTTGTGCTTGAACTGTTGCCATGCCGAGGCACCAGCGGGCGCCGGCGTGCGGTCAAGACGGAAGAACCGTTTCCAGTAAAGCACCACTACCGACAAGATAGCTCCAAACTGGATGATGAAAGTGAACGCATGCACAAAAGGATCACCCTGAGCAACACCCAGCAGATTCTGGGTGATAATCATGTGGCCTGTTGACGAGACAGGAAGAAACTCGGTGAGTCCTTCCACAATAGCGATAATGATTGCTTGCAGCAGATCCATGCAGATGTGAGTTTATTCTTTTGCGTCAACGGTGGTGGAGTCTTCGTCCTCTTGGACCTTTTTGTCCTTCTTGCGGTAGATGATGGCAAATGCCATCAGCACAAAACCAAAGAACGCGATGATGGGGCCCACAGTGATGCGGCTGCTCTCAAAGATCTCCTTGTTGAATGTTTCGCCCACATTGGCGCTACCCGTCATCAGCCAGAAACCGATGACAATCAACAGCAGACAGATACCCATCAGAATAAAGTTAACCTTACCCAGCGGATAGCTTACCTTTTCATCAGCCTTTTTCTCGACTTGAGATTGTTTTACTTCTTTAGCCATTATTTAAGTGTTTTGTAAAGATGCAATCTGTTGCATCCATTGATTGTTATTGCAGGTACACATGAGCGCACACCTCAGCAATTTGGTGCAAAATTACAACATAAGCGGGCCGTTGTCAATAGTTTTAACCCATTTTTTCATTACACGGGTGCTGTACATGACAAAAAAGCAACGGTTCGGCGAGATTGATTCACGCTGAACCGCCATTGATGAATGCAAATGAGTGGAGTACCGGGTTACCGGTATGGCCCCGTCAGGATTCAAATGTGTCGGCAACCTGTTTCAGGTTGTCGATAATGTCGATGTGCTGAGGGCACTGGGCCTCGCACTGGCCGCACTCGACACACTCGCTGGCCTTGCCGTGGTTCTTAGACAACAGGTCATAGTAGAGTTTGCTGTTACCCTTCTGGTCCGGGAACTGCCGCATCATGTTGTACAGGTTGAAGTACTCGGGGATGGCAATCTCCTGTGGGCAGCCGTCGGTGCAGTAGTGGCATGCGGTGCAGGGCACGGCAATCGAGTCGCGGATGACCTCGGTAGCACGGGCGATGATGGCCAGTTCCTCGTCGTTGAGAGGCTGGAAATCCTGCATATAACCAGTGTTGTCCTCCAGTTGCTCCATGTTGCTCATACCGCTCAACACGGTCAATACATTGGGCAGCGAGGCACAGTAGCGGATGGCCCACGAGGCCACGCTGGCATCGGGGTTATAGTCCTTGAACAGACGCTCCACCGACTCGGGCACATGGGCCAGCGAACCGCCCTTGACGGGTTCCATGACGATGACGGGCTTGCCGTGCTGTGTGCACAGGTCATAGCAGGTGCGCGCCTCGATGGCAGGACTGTCCCAGTCCAGGTAGTTGATCTGCAACTGCACAAATTCGGCCTCTGGGTGGCGCTCGAGTATCTCGGCCAGCAGGTCAGAACTGTCGTGGAACGAGAAACCGATGTGGCGGATGCGGCCCTCGGCCTTCTTGCGGGAGAGGAAGCTCCAGCCGTTCATCTGCTCAATCACCTTGACGCGCTCGCGGTTGAGGGCATGGAACCAGTAGTAGTCAAAATAGTCTACCCCGCATTTTTCCAATTGTTCGTTGAAGACACGCTCCAGGTCGCTTTCTTCCTTGATGGCCCACACGGGCATCTTGGTGGTCACGGTGAACGCCTCGCGCGGGTAACGCTTGACAACAGCCTCGCGCAAGGCTTCCTCGCTCTTGCCGCCGTGGTAGGGATAGGCGGTGTCAAAATAGGTGAACCCTTGCTCGATAAAGCGGTCGGCCATTGCCTTGAACTTCTCGATGTCGATGCTCGCCTGATCGTTGGGGTCGGTGAGCGGCAGGCGCATCAGCCCAAATCCAAGTTTTCTCATATATACTGCTTGATTTTTGATTATTGTGTTGATTGTATCTTTAACTGGGTGAAGCGTTTCAAGCCCTTCAGGTAGTGGGCGGTGATGATGTTGACGCGTTCCTCGGGCAGAGCCTTGAGCAGGTTGACAGTGGGCTGCGAGGTATAGTTCTTGCGCATCTTGCGGAAGTCGCGGTGGGCGCGAATGATGGCCCACGCGTCGCCGAAGTGGAATTTCACAATGGCCATGCCGAAGGCCAGCGTGTCCATCAAGCGACGCACCAGCAACAACTTCTTGCCATCATCCACCGGCAGGTTCTTGTGCAACAACAGCAGGTTGTTGCGGAAGTTCAGATAAGTCTTGCGGGGATTGCCTTGAGGCAGACTCCCGCCGCCCAGATGATAGACATGGCTCGACGGCACTATCATCAACTCGTTGCCAGCCAAGCGGATGCGCCAGCACAAGTCAATCTCCTCCATGTGGGCAAAGAAATCCTTGTCCAGTTCACCCACATCATGATAGACCTGGCTGCGCACCATCAAGCACGCCCCACTTGCCCAAAAGACACTCTTAGGGGGACCGTCATACTGGCCCTTGTCCTCCTCTAGGTATTCAAAGATGCGGCCGCGGCAATAAGGATAGCCATGGCAGTCGATGTAGCCGCCCGCAGCACCGGCATACTCAAACATCTGCTTGCCGTCGTCGCGGTCGTGCAGCATTTTGGGCATCACGGCACCCACATCGGGGTGGGCCTCCATATAGTCCAGCATGGGGTTGAGCCACCCTTTCGGCGTGCGCACATCGCTGTTGATCATCACGGTATAGGGATACATCGTCTGCTCGATGGCAAGGTTATAGCCCTGGGCAAAACCGTAGTTCTCGTCAAACTTCAGCACCCTCACCTGGGGAAACTCTTCCTTCAGCACCTGCAGGCTCTCGTCGGTGCTGCCGTTATCGGCAACGATGACATCGGCAATAGCGGCATCAGTACCCTCAAGCACCGTCGGCAGGTAACGCCTCAGCAGCTCGGCTCCGTTCCAGTTCAATATGATGACAGCGACTTGTTTCACTATGATTTCTAAATTTCTGTTTTTAATCCCTATTTGATTACTTCGGCATCAACGCTCAGGTCGTCGGTCAATGCCAGCAGTTTCACATTCACAATGTGGTTGGCAAGGCGCATGTCAGGCTCCACATTCACGCGGATGTAATTGTCGGTGAAACCGTGCATCTTGCCCTTGCCTCGGCCGTGTTCCAGCAACACGGGACGCACGGTGCCCAGGTAACGGCGCGTGAACTCGGCCTGCTTCTTGTCGCTCAGGGCAATCATCTGTGCAGCACGCTCCTGCTTGTCCTGCTGGGTGACGATGTAGGGGATGCGCAAGGCCATTGTACCGGGCCGCTCGCTATAGGGGAACACATGCAGGTGCTGCACCTCGAGGCCGGCAATGAAGTTATAACTGTCCTCAAACAACTCGGGTGTCTCGCCACGCGTGCCCACCATCACATCCACGCCGATGAAGCAATCGGGCATCAACTCGCGACAGCGCGCCACCTTGTCGGCAAACAGCTGGCGGTCGTAGTGGCGCCGCATCAGTTTGAGTACCGGGTCACTGCCGCTCTGCAACGGGATATGGAAGTGAGGCATGAATGCCCGCGAACGGGCACACCAGTCGATCATTTCATCGGTCAGCAGGTCAGGCTCGATGGATGAGATGCGGTAACGCTCGATACCCTCGATTTCATCGAGCGATTTGAGCAAATCCAGGAAGTTTTCTCCCGTGTTCTTGCCGAAGTCACCGATATTAACACCCGTGATGACGATTTCCTTGCCGCCCTCGGCAGCCACTTCACGGGCCTGGGCGGTCAACTCGGCGATAGTGCCGCTGCGGCTGCGGCCGCGGGCGGCAGGAATGGTGCAATAACTGCACCAGTAGTCACAGCCGTCCTGCACCTTGAGCCAGTAGCGGGTGCGGTCGCCGCGGTCACACGAGGGCGAGAAGCGGCGAATGTCCTTGGTGGGCGTCACGGCCAACTGCTGTTGCCTGTCCTCGAACCACTGCAGCACATAGCGGGCGATATCGGGCTTCTGCTCGCTGCCCAGCACGATGTCCACACCAGGAATCTCGGCAATTTCCTTGCCCTTGAGTTGGGCATAGCAGCCGGTGACCACCATCAGGGCATCGGGGTACTGACGGATGAGGTGGCGGATGTGCTGGCGGCACTTGCTGTCGGCCAGGGCAGTCACACTGCATGTGTTCACGACACACACATCGGGCAGCTCGCCTTTGGCCACGGGCTGTATGCCGTGGCTGGCAAGCAGTGACTGCATGGTGGCGGTCTCCGAGAAGTTGAGTTTGCAACCCAGCGTCTCGAGCTTTACCTTGTGTTGGATGCTATCGCTCATGAATTAATCTGACGGATGGAACGGAAAAACTCCTCACTCCTCACTTATTTTTATCTCTTGCGGCCACGGGGCTTGCCTGAACGGCTGGACTTGCGGCCTGAGCGGCCCACCTTGTTGTCGCGGGCTTCACGGGCCTGGCGGCGGGTGCTGTTGCCGCGGGCACCGCGCTGCTGGCGGCGCGAGGCGCTACCGCCCTCGTACTGCTGGCGCTGACGCTCGTCGCGCGACAGGCGGCCACTGGTGCTGCGGCTGTTCTGCTCGGTGATGGGTTCCTTGTCGATGCGGTGGCTGTCGGCGGGATTCTCGTCATCCACCAGCACGAAGTCGAGTTGCTTCTTGATCAGGTCGGCCCGTGCCACCTGGATAGTGATGGGGTCGCCCAACCGATAGACCTTGCCACGACGGCGGCCACGGATGCAGTAGTTCTTCTCGTCGAACTCATAGAAGTCGTCGTCCAGACCGCGGATGCCCACCAGACCCTCGCAATGGGTCTCGTCGAGTTCCACATACAGGCCCCACTCGGTAACGCCCGAGATGTGTCCCGTGAACACGCCGCCCAAGCGCTGGCCCATGTACTCAACCTCCTTGTACTTGATCGAGGCACGCTCGGCATTGGCAGCAAGTTGCTCCTGGGCACTCATGTGCTTGCACTGGTCCTCGAGCTTCACGGGGTCGACGCTCTTCTCACCGGCGGCATACTTGTCGAGCAAGCGGTGAACCACCAGGTCGGGATAGCGGCGGATGGGCGAGGTGAAGTGGGTATAGTAGTCAAAGGCAAGGCCGTAATGCCCGATGTTGGTGGCGCTGTAGACGGCCTTGGCCATCGAACGGATGGCGAGGATGGCGAGCATCTCCTCCTCGGGTTTACCCTTGGCCTGCTCGAGCATCTTGTTGATTGACTTATTGATGTCGCGGCCAGAACCCTTGGTGCGCACCTTGTAGCCGAAGTGGGCAGCGATATCGGCGAAATTCTGCAGTTTGTCCAGGTCAGGCTGGTCGTGCACACGATAGACCATGGCCTTGGCAGTCTTGTTCTTGGGCACCTTGCCGATGTGCTCTGCGACCTTGCAGTTGGCCAGCAGCATGAATTCCTCGATGAGTTTGTTGGCATCCTGTGACACATGGAGATGGACTGCGGTGGGCTTGCCCGTCTCGTCGATGTCAAACTTCTTCTCCTCGCGGTTGAACGACACCGAGCCGCCCTCCTCAAAGCGGCGACGGCGCAATTGCTTGGCCATCTCGTTGAGCACGGCCAGTTCTTCGGCCAGGTCGCCCTTGCCGGTTTCCAGAATCTGCTGCGCCTCCTCATAGGAGAAGCGCCTGTTGCTGCGGGTCACCGTGTGGCATATCTTGTATTTCTTCACCTTGGCCTCGGCATCCATTTCCATGACCACCGAGTGGGTGAGCTTGTCCTCGTCGGGACGCAGCGAGCAGATGTTGTTGCACAGCTTCTCGGGCAGCATGGGGATGGTGCGGTCCACCAGGTAGACCGATGTGGCACGCTCATAGGCCTCCTTGTCGATGATGGAGCCGGGCGTCACATAGTGGCTCACATCGGCGATGTGCACGCCGATTTCCCAGTTGCCGTTTTTCAGTTTCTCTATTGACAAGGCATCATCAAAGTCCTTGGCATCGGCAGGGTCGATGGTGAAAGTGGTCACATCACGCATGTCGCGGCGGCGGGCAACCTCCTCGGGCGTGATTCCGTCGTCCAGGGCCTCGGCAGCCTCGGTGACATTCTCGGGATATTTGTAGGGCAAGCCGAATTCGGCCAGGATGGCGTGAATCTCAGCGTTGTTCTCACCGGCGACACCCAACACATCAACCACCTCGCCGATGGGCGTGTTGGCGTCTTCGGGCCAGTCCACTATCTTGACAACGACCTTGTCGCCCGTCTTGCCGCCCGCGAGCTTGTCCAGCGGAATGAAGATATCGGTGGCCAGGAATTTGCTGTCGGTCGCCAACTGGGCAAAATACTTCAGTACCTGCAGCGTACCCACAAACACCTGCTCCTTGCGTTCCAGGATTTTCACCACCTCGGCCTCAGGCTCCATGCCGTGACGGGCGGCGCTGATGTGCACCAGCACACGGTCACCGTTCAGGGCATGCATCGAGTTGCGCTCGGCAACCATGATGGGCAGACCGTCGTCGCTGGCGGTGTCCACGCTGTTCTTGCCGTTGCTGCGGCGGATAAAAATGCCCTCGGCCACCGAGGAGCGGTTCACCGCCTTGTAGCTGCCCGGGCCCACGGCCGTGAGGAAGCCGTCAACAGCCAACTGGTCCAGAATCTCGACGATGAGCATGCGCCGTTTGGGCGTGTTGGCGCCCACAGCAGCCGACACCTGCTTGTAGTTGAACGGTGCCTCGCCCTGCTCATTAAAGAAATTGATGACCCTGTCGTGGAACTCACGACGCTCCTGCTTCAACGATTGCAATCCGCTTTTTCTTGCCATATCTTATTATGCTTTTTAGCTTGGTAATTTTTTGTTGAAACCACAAAGATAGTGCAAGCCGAACACAATGCCAAACAAAAAATCCATTTTTTGCTTGAGCCTTGTTAAGGCGCAGCCTATCTTGCCCGAGGCGCATAGTGCCGCAGGGAACGATAGTACTAGCCAAATGCCATGAAAATTTTTTCGATGGCTGAGGCGCCGCCAAAATTATCCAAATTTTGTGCAAGCCAAATGTCATGAAATTTTTTCGATGGCTGAGGCGCCGCCAAAATTATCTAAATTTTGCACTATCTTTGTCGCATAGTTTTATAACAACGCTGACTTATGCTGAAAATCGTTGCCATCATGTTTTGCGGCATCGCTGTGGGATATCTCCTCAGGAACTACCTGTTGCGCTTTGTCCCCAAGGCCATTACTGTGCTCATCTGGCTGCTGTTGTTTTTTCTGGGCATCGAGGCCGGCGCCAACCCCCGCGTCATCGGTGGCTTGAAGGAATTGGGCCTTGAGGCCGTGTGGCTCTCACTCATGGGAGTGGCAGGCAGTGTGCTGCTGGCATGGGCGCTGTGGCGTTACATTCAAGCGCGGAAAGGAGGCAAGTCATGAAAGGCAGCCTCATCATCGTGGGTTTCTTCATCGCCGGAATCATCGTCGGCGTGAGCCATTGGCTGCCCGAGACAAGCGGGCTAAGCAACATCAGTTACATCACCCTGTGTGCTCTCATGTTCTTTGTGGGCATCAGCGTGGGGCACAACACCACGGTACTGAAGAGCATCCGCAAACTCGACCCGCGTTACATGCTGCTGCCGTTGATGACCATCACGGGAACGCTGGCGGGATGTGCCGTGGCAGCGCTGGCATTGCCCCACCGGTCGCTCACCGACTGCCTCGCCGTGGGGTCGGGCTTCGGCTACTACTCCCTGTCCAGCATCTTCATCACCCAGTACCGCGGACCCGAACTAGGCACCGTGGCGCTGCTTGCCAACATCCTGCGCGAAATCATCACCCTGCTCGGAGCGCCGCTGCTGGTCAAGTACTTCGGGCGTCTTGCACCCATCTCGGTGGGCGGTGCCACGACCATGGACACTACCCTGCCCATCATCACCCAGTGCTCGGGCAACAACTTCATTATCGTGTCGATTTTTCACGGTTTCATCGTCGATTTCAGCGTGCCGTTCCTGGTGACATTCTTCTGTTCGTTGTAACTGGAGGCATCAATGATAACCTGAAATTAATGCCGTCAAGCCATCTTCCTGATTGAGAGAAGAAACTGCGTTTGGCGTGTCCTAGCGTTTGGCTTGCCCTTTCTGGGTGGCGGCTACAGCAGGCGCAGCCATTACATTAAAAAAATGAAAAATCGGCTTTTTCATTTTGTCCTGTCCATGCCTTGCATTATCTTTGCAACCACATTTTACCCAAGGGATACCCTGTAATTATAATCTGATATGCACAAAACAACGATATACAGTCTTTTTTTGGTGATTCTGTTTCTGGCTTTGCCCATATCGACTATGGGTCAGCAGTCACGAGACGCCAAACCTACACGCTCAAGAGTAGAAAATAACAAGAAAACCGAAGATAAGAAGAAAACCGAAGACACCCAAAAAGATACCAAGAACACCAAGAACACCAAGAAAGACGAGAAACAGGCTACGACACAACAAGCAGGCAACAAGCAGGCCGACAACAAGCAGGCTGCCAGCAAGCCTGTCGACAACAAGCAGGCCGCTAAGCCCGCTGAAAAGCCCGCTGCCGACACCGCCGCCAAGAAACCCGAGCCGCCCAAGCCCAAGCCCCGCAACAGGGTCAATACCGACAACACCCAGTTCGACGGTATCGACATATCCAAGCATCAGGGTACCATCGACTGGGAAGAGCTCAAGCGCAACCCCAACATCAAGTATGTCTACATCAAGGCGACCGAGGGCAGCGACTATGTCGATCCCAAATACAAGGAGAACATCCGCAATGCACGCAAGCACGGCTTCAAGGTGGGCAGTTACCACTTCCTCACCAACAAGTCCAGCGCCAGGGGACAGTTCCAGAACTTCATCCGCAATGTCAACCGCGACGAGCAAGACCTGCTACCCATCATCGATGTCGAGGTGTGCAGGCAATGGTCATCACAACAGCTGCGCGACAGCATCAAGGTCTTTGCCGACCTGGTTGAAGACTACTTCGGCTGCAAGCCCATGATCTATACCAGCGAGAAATTCTTCACCAAGCATCTGGGACGGGCCTTTGCCGACTATCCCCTGTTCATCGCTAAATACAGCGCCAACCGACCCGAAATCGGCTACCGATGGATTCTGTGGCAGTTCAGCGACTGCGGCTATTTCAAGGCCGTCAAGGGCAACTACGGCGAGGTGGACCTGGGCCGTTTCAACAAGGGGTGCTCCATCAGGGACATCCAGTACAACCCATCCAAGGCTAAGCCCAAGAGCAGCGTCAGGGATGCCGTGGACCACAAGGACAAGCCCTCACAGGTCAACATGAGGGAGGAAAAGACCAAGCCGGCACCCACCGAGTCCAAGAAACAAAAAGAAGAAAAAAAGAAAAAGGCTGAGCAAGAGAATAAAGCCAAAGAACGCAACAAGAAGATAGCACAGGACGAAGCCAAGAAAAAGGCCGAAGCCGAGAAAAAAGAACGAGAGAAAGCCGAGCGCGTGAAGAAAGAAAAAGCACGCCAGAAGGCTCGCGAGGATGCCGCAAAGAAAGAGGCTGATGCCAAAGCCAAGAAAAAGGCTGCTGAGCAGAAAGCCCGTGAAGAAGCCGCTAAACGGGAAGCCGACGCCAAAGCCAAACGCAAAGCCGACGCCCAAAAGGCTAAGCAGCAGAAGGCACAAACTGCCGCCAATAAGCCCAAGAAATCGGCTACCTTCAACAAGAACAAGAACAACAACTCCAAACTGTCGCAGACCCAACGCAACGACAGCATCCGCACCGCTCAACAACAAGGCCGTAAAACCAATAAAAGTTCGGCCGACAATGACTAGATCGGCCCATATCCCCCGCACCAGACCCTGGCTCGCCATCACATTGATGGCAGCCTTGCTGTGTGCATGCCATAACAGCGGCGACAAAACCGGGACGGCAGCCATGCGCCCTCAAGCGCCACCACGCAACAGCAGCGCCACCTATGACGGCATCGACATCTCCAGCCATCAGGGCTTCATCGACTGGGCCAAGGTCAGCAGCGACAAGGACATACGCTTTGTTTACATCAAGGCCACCGAGGGCGCTACCTACCATTCTCCCCACTATGTCCACAACCTCACCAACGCGCGGCGTTACGGTGTCCTGGTAGGCAGTTATCACTACCTCACCACCACATCAAGCATCGACGACCAGTTCAAAAATTTCTCCCATTACGCACTCAAGGCCATACAAGATCTCGAGCCGATGCTCGATGTGGAAACCCGCGGGCAATGGTCACGGGCGCAACTCATGGACAGCGTCGAGAAGTTCTGTCGGCTCACCGAGCAGCATTATGGTGTCCAACCCATGATTTACAGCACCATGGGATTCTATAACAAGAACCTCACGCCACGATTCAACGACCATCACCTCTACATCGGCCGCTACTCTACCGACGAACCCGAAATCAACTGGCAGGGCAAATACACCATCTGGCAATACACCGAGACGGGCATCGTGCCCGGCATCGATGCCTATGTCGACATGTGCCGATACAGCGATGACGGTTGGATCGACCAGATCATGCTGCCTAAAGAAAAAAACGACTCCACCGACAATTAACCTATAACTTCCAGGATGAAATGACTCTCGTCGATATTCTATTGATTCTGATTCTGCTAGGCGGTATTGTTGTGGGCTACCGCAAGGGATTGCTCAAGCAACTCGCCTCACTCGTGTCGTGGATTGTCGCCATCATACTGTGTTACAGGTTCGGCGACCAAGTTCAGGACATTTTCCTCACTATTGTGCCCAGCGCCACCGATTGGCCATTGTCGAGCATTACCGTCAAGACGGTATCATTGGCGTTTGCCTTTCTGCTCGTCACGCTCGTCATCCGCCTTGTCATGCGCCTCTCCAAGAAGGTTCTCAAGGCATCCAAGATGGGATTTGTGGACCGTATCGGCGGAGCCCTGCTGTTCCTGTTCAAGTATGCCTTCCTGTTGAGCATCGCCCTCAACCTGCTTTATGCCGTCAACCCCGACATGGAGACTTTCGGCACCCGGCACATGCTCGACAACAAGCCCTATGAGTTCACACTGGACCTGATGCCGCGGGTACTGGGTAGCGACAAGATGCCCAGCGACTCATTGAAACTGTATCGCGATCAGCAACTGACCGACTCCACTCCACGATGAACCTGCAACTGACAGCACCGCAGCGGGCAAGCGCAGCCATCGCCCTGCCTTTCTCCAAGAGCATCACCAACCGCGCGCTGCTCATCCAGGCCCTGTGCGGTGACGACTGGCCCCAAGTGTTCCATCCCGCCTTGTGCCACGACACTGCCGTGATGGTCAAGGCCCTGGCACACAACACCAACTCACCCATCAATATCGAAGGCTCGGGAACGGCTATGCGGTTTCTCACAGCCTACTTCGCCACGCGACAAGGCTTCACCGTCACCCTCGACGGCAACCAGCGCATGCGCCAGCGCCCCATCGGCGTGCTCGTCGATGCTTTACGGGCATTGGGAGCCGACATCCGTTACCTGGGCGAGGACGGTTTCCCGCCGTTGCTCATCACGGGTAAGACACTGCACGGCGGCGAGGTGGTGATGGACGGCGGCGTGAGTTCACAATTCATCTCGGCCGTGATGATGGTGCTGCCCACCATCGGCGGCGGCACGATCCGTCTCGAGGGCGACATCGTGTCGGCACCCTACATCCACATGACCGCCTCGGTCATGCACGACATGGGTGCCAGCGTCGACCTCACGGGCAACTGCATCACCATCGGCACGGGATACAAGGGCAATGACTATATCGTTGAGGCCGACTGGAGCGCCGCCGCGCCGTGGTATGCCCTCGGGGCGGTGCTCCCCGGCTCCACCTTCACCCTCAAGGGGCTCGTGGCTGATAGCATCCAGGGCGACGCCCGCCTGGTGGAACTGGGCAGGCGGCTGGGCATCGACACCCGTTTTGATGTTCAGGGAGCGACCCTCGACACGAGCCACTTCATCGGCTGCTGCTGTTCCTGCTTTGCCGACATGGCGGCCACACCCGACCTGGTCCCCTCGTGGACGGTGCTGATGTGCCTGCTCGAGCGGTCGTTCCGCATGACGGGCGTGCGCAACCTGAAGCACAAGGAGAGCAACCGCGTCGAGGCCCTGCGCGACGAGTTGCTGAAACTGGGCTATGTCCTGAAGATTGAGGGCGAGGACGCCATCTCATGGTACGGCGAGCGCTGCGATATCGGCGAGCGCCCACCCGTCATCGACCCTCACGACGACCACCGCATGGCCATGGCATTTGCCCCAGCAGCGGCGAGATTCCCGGGACTGGTCATTACCGATGCCGAGGTGGTCGACAAATCCTACCCCGGCTTCTGGCGGCACCTGCGCGATGCGGGGTTCACTATCAACCAATTGGCACAATAAATGCAATACATGCTAGAAATGATGAAAACAAGGTTTATAGCAATAATGATATTATCCACATTGTTTGCATTCAAGGCAATGGCGCACGATGCCAATGGCAGCATGGTGATTCTCAGCGATATCCACTTGCTCAGTCCCGAACTGGTGACACCGGGCAGTGCCATCGACCGGGCCGACGCCGCCGACAGCAAGATGATGGCGATGAGCGATGATATCATGGCTGCCTTCACCGACAGCATCATCGACCTCAAGCCCGCACTCGTATTGCTCACCGGCGACCTCACCTGCAACGGCGAGCGGCTGAGCCATGAGCGCATGGCGCAGTACCTGGACCGCATGGCCTCACACGGTATCCAGCCGCTGGTCATACCCGGCAACCACGACTGCAACAACCCCTATGCGCGGCGCTTCGACGGCGACAAGACCACCCCCACGGCCACCGTCACACGCGACGAGTTTGCACAGATTTACAGCAACTACGGCTACGGAACCGCCTCGCGGCGCGACCCTGCCTCGCTCAGTTATTGCTGCGAACCCATCCCCGGACTGGTCGTCATCGGCATCGACAGCAACATGGACGAGCGCAACACCCTTACCCGAAGGGGCGACAATGAGGATACCTACTACAACGGCGGACGCGTCAAGCCCGAAACCCTGCAATGGGTCATCGCACAAGCCCAGGAGGCCCGCGGCCAGGGCAAGCGTGTCGTCGCCATGATGCACCACCACCTGGTGCCCCACTTCGACCAGCAGGACCGCCTGCTGGCTAACTACATCGTCCAGAACCACGACGCCATCGCCCGGCAACTGATGCAGGCCGGCATCCACACCATCTTCACGGGGCACCTGCATGTGACCGATGCCGTTACTTTATATAATGTGGACCGAACCGACAGCATCGTGGAGGTTGCCACCGGCTCGGCCATCTGCTATCCGTTTGCCATGCGTGTAGCCACCTTTGGCTGTGAGGGAGAGGGCAGCGCCATCCGCTCTGTCGATATTGACACCCGCTGGCTCACCGGCACACCCTCGTGCCCCAACCTGCGCGAGGTGGGCCGCCAGCGCATCATCAATGCCACGCCCGGCCTGGCCTCGATGCTGTCGGACAAGGCATGGAGCAAACTGGGCGGACGCATGGCCCAGCTCAAGACAATGCTCGAGATGGGCGGCGGCAAGGCCAACCTGCCCGAATCACCACACCAGGCCTCGCAACTCGTACTGCGGCACCTGAGCGAAGTGCTGTCGCGCACCATGCTTGACGTCGTTGAGGGCAACGAGCAGGACAAGGATATAGAGAGTATCATCGATGAGGGCAAGCAGGGTATCCGTGCCATGATTGCCGAGGTAGCACCCGACCAGGCCGATGACCTGTGGGAGTTCTTCCTGAGCGCCGTCTATCCCCAACTCGACCCCATCGTGCGTGGCATCCTCGAGGACCGCAATGCAGTGGGCACCCCCGAGGAGTCCCACACCGACGACCTGCGCCTCACCGTCACATTATAGAAAAACGCTATTTTTGCGCCAAGCGAGTGCCATTCCAGAAAAAATCGCTATTTTTGTGGTCATCGTATCTTTTAACTTGTTATAGTGGCCACAATGATGAAAGAACCATCTGCCATCCTCATATCACCACTGGCGTTTGCGCTGCCGCTAGCGGCACAGCGCACCCTCGCCATGGGGTGGAGCAAAGGCAACAGGCTACCCGATATTGACTGTATGGAACTCGACTAACCACTGCAACTATGGACAAAATATCCGACAACAACCTGAAGATAGCCGTCATCAGTGACCTGCATGTGATGGCACCCGAATTACTGGTCAACGATGGCAGTGCCATCGAGAAGTACCTGGCACAGGACCGCAAGATGCTGCGCGAGAGCCCCGAAATCATCGACACCCTGGTGGGCGACATCCTTGACCTAAAACCCGACATCGTGCTCGTTACCGGTGACATGACCAAAGACGGTGAGCGCAAGAGCCACGAGCTGGTGGTTTCCCACCTGCAACGGCTGGTCGACGACGGCATTCAGGTCCTTGTCGTCCCTGGTAATCACGACATCAACAACCCCGATGCCAAGGTCTACGACGGCGACACCACTACCCAAGCCGAGACCATCAGCCGCAAGGAGTTTGCACAACTCTACCGGCACATGGGGTATGACGGGCAGTCGCGCCGTGACCCCGACACACTCAGCTACTGCCGCGACATCAGCGACCGGCTCACCATCCTTGCCATCGACGCCTGCATGGACCGGCTCAACACCTTTGTATCGCACGGTGATGCCCGTGACCACTGCAAGACAAGCGGAAGCCTGGAAACAGCCACACAACAATGGTTGGTCGATCAAGCCACCGCAGCCAAGGCCGCCGGCCGATATGTCATCGCGATGATGCACCACCACTTGGTACCCCACTTCCACATGGAGGATACCCTGGCAGCCCCCTACATGGTGGGCGAAGCCCAGCAACTGTGCCATCGCCTCATCGATGCCGGCGTGCATGCCATCTTCACGGGTCACCTGCACATCAGCGATGTGTGCCAGACGAGCCACAACGGCAGCCAGATGGTCGAGATTGCCACGGCCTCGGCAGTGGGGTATCCCTGCCAGTGGAGGGTTGCCACATGCAACACCGGGGTTGGCAAGATGCAACTGCGCAGCATAACGCTACACAGCCTGCCCTCGGACGACGACTTCGGGGAGCACGCGCGTGAAATCTTCCAGCGCTGCATACCCACCATGACGCATGGCGTCATCAATCGCTATTGGCCCGAAATACGCCAAGCCATCGACACCTACTCGGCCAAGCACTCCTTCATCATGCGCTTCGTCAACCTGCCCGACACCCCCAGTGGCCTTGCCGAATTGCTGCTCAAGCATCTGCAAGAGCCTGTATCGGCCGC
Source organism: uncultured Prevotellaceae bacterium (assembly GCA_900322135.1). Taxonomy (GTDB): domain Bacteria; phylum Bacteroidota; class Bacteroidia; order Bacteroidales; family Muribaculaceae; genus Sodaliphilus. Next base: position 1,121 of record ONYP01000027.1, on the reverse strand, counting down.
CTACATCGCCTTTGCCGAGGGAAACGAGGGCGGCTCAGACAACCGCCAAATCATCGAACGGCTCATCGGTGGTGTGAACCAGGTGGTGAACCAGACCGTGAGGGGTATACTTAAACCGCTGGCCAAGGTAGTCCTGCGGCTGCGCATCTACAGCACCTTCAGGCTCGTGCTGCAGAGCATCCTCGAGGACCGCAACGACATCGGTACCAGCCATGAGGCGATTATCAATGACCACACGGCCATCATCAACCTGTAACTATCAATCTGGGAGGGGCTCTTGTTGCTGACGAGCTTTCTCTCGCCATCACCTTCATAAAAGCGCAAACGGTCTTTTATTTAAAGCAGTACTAACGGTTTTGATAAGCTATTTTTGAATCACATTGATGACAATTGGTTGCATTTAATCAGATTTTTTTACTGAAATAAATAGTTTTGATATCATTTTGCCTAAATTATTGCTGTTTTGTTTGGTTTGATAGCTTTTACTTTTTATTTTTGCAACTATGTTATAATTAGCATCTTATCAAAAATCGTGATATTATGAGTGCCCCCAAAATTGAACTGACTTCCAGAGAAAAGGAAGTACTCGAATTGCTGTCAACAGGGTATAACAGCAAGGAAATTGGTGAAAAGATTTTCATCTCATCAAACACTGTGGAGTATCACCGCAAGCAGTTGTTGCGCAAGACCAACTCACGCAATGTGGCTGAATTAATCGGTAAAGCATACCGAACAGGATTGTTAAAAATAAACGACTGACATCAATACCCTATCGTAAGAAACAAGGCTATGCCCCCGGGCTTAGCCTTTTATTATGCCCCTACAACAAAAAGCGCACCCGCGGCCTTCATCAGGCCACAGGCGCGCATGATGCGGATGACTGCTCCGCGCGTTAAGGAAAATTACTTCTTCTCCTTGAGCAGATCGCGGATGTCGGCAAGCAGCTCTTCCTGAGTGGGGCCAGCGGGCTCCTCGGGCTCTTCCTTCTTGGTCCTGAGTTTGTTCATAAGCTTAACCATCAGGAAGATACAGAAAGCAATGATCAGGAAGTCGATGATGTTCTGAAGGAACAGACCATACTTGAGCGTTGCACCAACAGCCTCGGTAGCCACACCAGCATT
>ONYP01000023.1 GCA_900322135.1 uncultured Prevotellaceae bacterium | reverse complement strand
GAAGGATTCGAACCCTCGCAAGCGGAACCAGAATCCGATGTGCTACCATTACACCACAGGACAATTCCTAATTGCGACTGCAAAGGTACTGCTTTTTTTGTTACCACCAAGAAAAAATCCAACTTTTTTTCAAAAAATTATCTCAAAACCAAAAAAACACCTGCTATTCTGATGTGTTATCAGCCCGTTTTTGCGCTCTAAACGGGTGTCATCAAAAACAATCAGCCTCATTGCTGACCTGTGGTCGATCAGCAAATAATCTAGCGACAGACAACAATCATTTAGCCAATCGGCACATTGCAAACGATTGAGCAGATTTTTGAAAAAAAGTAATTTATAAATTATGTACTTATGAAATTTAGTTGTAATTTTGTAGGTTGTAAAAAGTTTCAGGCACAAGAAACAAATTGGCTTTATTCATATGTTTAATTAATATTATCTATTTCAATTATGAAGAAATTAACTTTAATTTTATCAGTCATGATTGCCCTCGTTGGCCTGAATGCCAATGCGGCAATGTACATTGTTGGTAGTGGACCGTTCAACAACTGGAATCCCGCCAATGGCGTGGAAATGCAAGACATCGGCGGCGGCATATATTCCTATCAGGTTGTCATCAATGGCGCTGTGACATTTGTGTTCGGCGATGGCCTGAGTGACGCGAGTGGCGACTGGGACACCTTCAACAGCGAGTACCGCCATGGTCCCGCCGAGGGCGATATGAATATCAATGTCAATGAGTGGATTCTCGCTTATAATTACGGTTATGGCGCATACAAATTGGTTGGCGACGGCACTGTCTATACCTTTTTCTATGATACGAACAACGATTCTTTCCGGGTTGACGGCAACGAAGCCCATATCACCTACGAAACCCTGACTGTGGCTGGTAGCAACACCGCCTTGTTCGGTACCGAATGGGATCCCACCAACACCGCCAACGACATGACCCTCGTTGATGGCCTTTACACTTGGGAAAAGAATGACATTATTCTCAACGCCGGTGGTTTTGAATTCAAGGTTGTCGCTGACCACGATCCCACCTATGCTGCTGCATGGCCTCTCAGCAACTACTATCAGGCCATTGACAACAGGGGACGCTACAACATCAAGATCACCTTCGACCCTGAGGAGGAGACTGTTGATTGCGATGCCGATCTGATTGAGTTGGTTCCCGACACCGCTCATCACACCTACACCGTTGCCGGTGCACCCGCTGCCCTGTTCGGCACTGAGTGGGACCCCACCAACACGAACAATGACATGTATCCCAATATCAATGGTATTTTGACCTGGAAGAAGGAGAATGTAGCCCTCACCGCCGGTACCATCAGTTTCAAGGTGGTTGAGGATCACTCATGGAATAATCCCGCTTATCCCAGCAGTAACTGTGAGTACACCATCGAAGAGGATGGCAACTATGTAGTGACCATCAACTTTAACGAGGCCACCAAGGAGGTATCCATCTGGACCTATCCCTATGGCTACAAGCGTGGCGATGTGAACATGGATCGCGATGTTGATATCAACGATGTGACCCGCCTGATTGATGTCATCCTGGGTAAGGATGTTGAATATGATGCGACTGCCGCCGACTGCAATATTGAGGGAGGTGACGGTAGCACTGACATCAACGATGTGACCGCCCTGATTGCCCATGTGCTGACTGGCAACTGGTAATAATTACCAACAAAGTCATAATATATCCCTCATGCTCTCTCGGGCGTGAGGGATTTGTTTCTTATAGGTGTTCACTTACTTTTTCTTTTCAACGGATTTTTGGATGTTTCCTTAATTCTCGTTGATTTCTGTCTGGCATCACTCAAAGCGCATGGTGGCAGTGGGCTTGATGGTCGAGATGATGTGGCTGGCGCCGAGCAGGGTGAGGTAGGAGACGATGATGATACCCGCATTGAGCATCAGCAGTGCAGGAATGCTCAGGTGGATAGGCACATAAGGCATATAATAGGCGCTTGGGTCCAGACGCACGATGTGGCAATACTTTTGCAGCAGGGCAAGCCCGATGCCGATGATGTTGCCGATGATGAGTGCCTTGATGATGAGTTTGCCCGTCAGGTAAATGAAGATGCGGCGAATTGTTGCGTTGGTCGCTCCCATCGCCTTGAAGTTGCCGATGACGCGGATACGCTCAAGCACTATCATCAACATTGCCGAGATGAGGGTGAATGCGGCGACAATCATCATCAGCGTGAGGATGATGACGACATTCATGTCCAGCATCTGTAACCAGGCAAAGAATGGCAGATTGTTCTGCTGTGTGGTGGTGACAAAGAAAAGGTTCTTGCTCTCGTGCTGAACCGAGTTCTCGGCCAGGAGGGTGTACAGGCTGTAGGCATCGCTGTCCAGGTCGCGTGTGTCCTTCATGTTGATGGCAACCTGGGTGCCGATGTCGCTGTTCCAGTCGTTCACGCCTTGCACGATACCGATGCCACCCACGATATAGCTGTTGTCGAAGGCGTCCAGGTCGGTTTCAAACACACCGCTCACCGTCAGGTTCCTCACCTTGATTTTGTTGTCGATGAAATAGGTGTACACTTTATCTCCCGCATGGAGCCTGAGCCGGTCGGCTATGAGCTTTGAGATGACAATCTGGTTGGCCGATGCTGTGTCGCTCACGACAGGAATATCGCCGTCAATCATCTTGGATTTAAGGTAGCTGAAGTCGTACCCCTCGTCCACGCCTCTCAGGATAATGCCCATGAAGTCCTCGTCGGTCTTGAGGATTGCGCTTTTGTCGGCAATGAGGCTGATACTCTCGATAAACGGGGAGAACTTTCCCTCGTCGGCAATCGCCTCGCGCACTTCACGCCCATTGACCGTGGAATAATTGTCATCGATGCCCAGGGCGGCATTGGTGACGCGCAGGTGGGCATCCAGGTGCATGATTTTGCCTGTGATTTCACCCTTGAAGCCCATGACGATGGCGATGGACAGAATCATCACGACGACAGCGAGCACAACGCCCACGAGGGCAACCGTCAGGCTGGGGGAGCCTTTCTGCCGCTCATTGTTCAGCTTCATGCGCCGCGCTATGTAAATTTCGTGATTCATTGTTGGCGCAAAATTAGTAAAAAGTTGGCAGTTGTGGGGTGTTGGTTATAGGTTTTTGACTTATCTTTGTCGTCAAGTAAGTAGAAATTCAAGTGTGATCATGAAAAGATTGTTGATTTTATGGGCGATGACGCTGTGTCTGTCACTTGCCCTGCAGGCGGGGGTGGTCAAGTTGGCCATTCTTAGTGATGTGCATGTGACACCCGGTAATGCCAATGAGGGTAAACTGCGTGAGGCGGTCGCAGAGATCAACGCTACCGACCTGGATGCCGTCATGATGACAGGTGACCTAACCAACGAGGGCAGCGATGAGCAGTTGACCAATGTCAAGAGCATCCTTGACGGCGTTACACATCCCTTGTATGTCATCCCCGGCAACCACGAGAACAACTGGAGCCAGAGCGCCTGCAAGACTTTCAATGACCTGTGGGGTAGCGACCGCTTTGTGTTTACGGTCGATAACCTGGTAGTCATCGGCATGAACTGCGGCCCGTTCATGAAGATGGGCGACGGTCACATCAAGCAGGAAGACCTCTTGTGGCTCGACAGCACACTCAACGCGATGGTCAAGCCGGGAATGAAAGTGCTGAGCGTGAACCACTATCCCATCCTTGATGACCTGGACAATTATCGGGCCTATGTCGATATCCTCAAGAAATACCCTGTCATCACCCACCAGTGTGGCCACTACCACCGCTGGCGCCTGTATGAGACCGACGGCATCAACGGCCTGATGGTGCGTGCACTCGACATGGGAAACGATAATTATGGCTACACCTTGATGAACATCGACCTGGACCGCCACTGGATATATGTATATAATAAGGTGTTGGGTAAGGATCCCGAGGTGATGTTCTCTTATCGCATCAATTTGGAGTATTATACCCCTGTGCACGGTATATCCAGGTGGATGTGGGATTCCTCCGGTCGTTTCAATTTGGAGGCCGATAGGCTTCAAATGCCTAATACGGTTGAGTACCAGCATCGGTTGAAATTCAAGGTCATACCTGTGGTAGCCGACAAAGCCTCTATCTTCACCCGTGTGGGACTGGATGAGAAGAACCTGTACTTCGGCAATTCGCTGGGCTACTGCAAGGCGGTGGACAAACAGACGGGCAATCTGCGCTGGCAGTACAAGACCGATGCCATGCTGTTTTCACGCCCTGCCGTGGGTGACAAGTACATTGTGCTGCCCACCAGCGATAAGCGACTTGTTTGGCTTGACAAAAAGACCGGGAAACCCAAGTGGCAATACGATGCCGATGGCCCCTATGTCGCCGACGGTGTGCTCAAGGACGGCGTCCTCTATCAGGGAGGTTTCAAGACCTTCCAGGCATGGGATGTGAAGCGGCACCGCCTGTTGTGGCACTATGACAGTATCAACAACTATTGTCAGGCCGCTCCCGTCGTGGATGGCGGTGATGTCATCTTTGGTGCTTGGGACACCCGCCTGCGTTCGCTTGACCGCCGCACGGGAGCCCTTCGTTGGCAGTGGAACAACGGTAAGACCGCCAATCTCTACAGCCCTGGCAATGTCGTGCCTGTCGTGACTCCCGAGCGTGTCGTCATCGTTGCGCCCGACCGCCACACCACAGCTATCGACCGCCGCACTGGTGAGCAGCTGTGGCGTGAGAAGAATGAGAACAAGGTGCGCGAGAGCCTGGGCCATAGTGCCGACGGCAAAGTGGCTTATGCCAAAACCATGGATGGTGAATTGGTGGCCATGAGCACCGGCGATAAATACGAGTTGCTGTGGAAGGTGGATTTGGGCTTCGGCTACGAGCATGCGCCCTGCATTGTGCTGGAGCACGACGGCTTCATCTACTGCGGCTCCCGCCGTGGCATGCTGGCTGTCGTTGATGCCGAGACCCATCAGCTAGTATTCACATATCCCTTAGGCACGAGCGAGGTCAACGGATTTGAACTCGATCCCGCGACCGGCGACATCTACTGTTCCCTCATCGAGGGCACCATCTGGCGCATCGAGAAGTGGAATGTCGTCGAATGTGAATAAACACAAGTGAGAGAAATCATAAGAAGAATGCCGCCATGGGTGTCCCTTGGCGGCATTCATATGTGCTTGTTGACTAAAATCAGTCGAAGTGCTTGCGGCGGAAGACGAAGTTGTGGCCCAGGTACTTGTCGCGAACGGTCGGGTTGTCGGCCAGTTCTTCGCTGGTGCCCTGGAACAGGATTTTGCCCTCGAACAGCAGGTAGGCCCTGTCGGTGATGCTCAGTGTTTCGGGGGCGTTGTGGTCGGTGATAAGGATGCCGATGTTCTTGCTCTTGAGACTATAGACGATGCTTTGGATGTCCTCCACGGCAATGGGGTCAACGCCCGCAAACGGCTCGTCGAGCATGATGAAACGCGGATTGATGGCCAGGCCACGGGCAATCTCGGTGCGGCGGCGCTCGCCACCCGACAAGCGGTTACCCAGGTTCTTGCGCACCTTCTGCAGGTGGAACTCGCTGATGAGCTGTTCCAGGCGGTCCTTTTGCTCGGCTGGTGTGAGCGTGGTCATCTCCAGGACGGTGCGTATGTTGTCCTCCACGCTCAGCGTGCGGAACACCGAAGCCTCCTGCGGCAAGTAGCCGATGCCCAACTGGGCGCGGCGGTAGACGGGTAGGGTGGTGATATCCACATCGTTGAGGAACACGCGGCCCTCGTTGGGAGTCACCAGTCCGGTGGTCATGTAGAATGTCGTCGTCTTGCCGGCACCGTTGGGTCCCAGCAGCCCGACAATCTCGCCCTGATGCACATCGATGGAGACATGGTTGACGACCGTGCGCTGGCGGTATTTCTTCACCAGGTTGTCGGTGCTGAGCACAAGCGTTCCCGCTTCGCCCGACGCGTTAAGCTTTGCTGCCGTCTCTCTGTCGCCGGGCTTGGCTTTGGTCGTTTTGCCGTCGCCGCTTGCCTTGCCGTTATGATGCCAGGGCAGTTTCATTTCTTCTTGTTGGTGGTCAGGCGGCCCTTGATGTAGTCGGTAATCAGGTTGATGGCGACCTCGTTGTTGCCGCCCTCGGGGATGATGATGTTGGCAAACTTCTTGGTGGGCTCGATGTGCAGTTGGTGCATGGGCTTCAACACTCGCTGGTAGCGCTCGATTACGGCCTCGGCTGTGCGCCCACGCTCGATGCAGTCGCGCGAGATGACGCGAATCAGGCGATCATCGCCATCGGCATCGACAAACACCTTGATGTCCATCATCTTGCGCAACCGTGCATCCACCAGCGCCATAATACCCTCGATGAGCACTACATCGTGCGGACCCATGGGCACGGTCTCCTTCTGGCGGGAGCAGGTGAGGTAGCTGTAGGTGGGCATCTCGATGGATTCCCCGCGCTTGAGCATCTTGACATGTTCGAGTAACAGGTTCCAGTCAAAGGCTGCCGGCTCATCAAAGTTGATGTTCTGGCGTTCCTCGACGGGGACATGGCTGGAGTCCTTATAATACGAATCTTGGGAAATCACGCCAACCTCACCTTCGGGAAGGCGTTCCATGATTTTGCGCACTACAGTAGTTTTACCAGAGCCGGTACCGCCGGCAATACCGATGATAATCATAACATTAACTTGTTTTAGGTGTCTGACATTATATTGAATCGTGCACCGTGGGCACAATTCAAACATACAAAGGTATGAAAAAACCATTAAAGACATCGCGATTTTCCAAGAAAACTTGTTAAAAAAGTTTTTGTTACTTGTTTTCAATGGTGCGATTGTCACTTCGCCGGCTGTCAGTTTTGCTGACAATGTGTCAGCCTGCCTGGCTTGGCACAAGGTTTGTAACTGTTGGGTTGGTGACTTGTGTCTAGCAGTCGCCAATAAATGTGATATAAACATTAAAAAACAAAATAAAACAAAGAAAGAGAGATTTTTATTATGGGAAAGATTATTGGTATCGATTTAGGAACTACTAACTCGTGTGTTTCAGTACTGGAAGGCTCCAAACCTGTTGTTATCCCCAACAGTGAAGGCCGCAACACGACGCCTTCGGTAGTTGCATTCAAGGATGGGGGCGAGCGCATCGTCGGTGACCCCGCCAAGCGCCAGGCCATCATGAACCCCACGGGTACCGTTTTTTCAATTAAGCGTTTCATGGGTGAGACCTTTGACCATGTCACTAAGGATGTGAACCGCATGCCCTACAAGGTGGTGAACAATGGCAGCAATCTGCCGCGTGTCGAGATTGACGGCCGCCAGTACACCCCGCAGGAGATTTCGGCGATGATTCTTCAGAAAATGAAGAAGACTGCCGAGGACTATCTGGGCACTACCGTCGACGAGGCTGTCATCACCGTGCCCGCATACTTCAACGATTCACAGCGTAAGGCTACCAAGGAGGCTGGCGAAATCGCCGGACTTAAGGTACAGCGCATCGTCAACGAGCCCACTGCCGCCGCATTGGCTTATGGCCTTGACAAAGACAACAGCGACAAGCGCATCGCCGTGTTTGACCTGGGTGGCGGTACATTTGATATTTCTATCCTTGAATTAGGTGACGGCGTGTTTGAAGTAAAGGCCACCAATGGTGACACACACCTGGGCGGTGACGACTTCGACCAGCGCATCATCACCTGGCTCGCCGACGAGTTCCAGCAGGAGAACAACATGGACCTGCGCAAGGACCCCATGGCCCTGCAGCGTCTTAAAGAGGCCGCCGAGAAGGCCAAGATCGAACTTTCCAGTTCGACCAGCACCGAGATTAACCTGCCCTATATCACGCAGCTTGACGGCATGCCTAAGCATCTTGTGAAAACCCTGTCGCGTGCCAAGTTTGAGCAGTTGTGCGATGACCTGATTCAGAGTACCATCGAGCCCTGTCGCAAGGCGCTTGCCGATGCAGGTTTGAGCACCAGTGACATCAACGAGGTTATCCTCGTGGGCGGTTCGACCCGTATTCCCGCTGTACAGCAGATTGTGGAGAAATTCTTCGGCAAGGCTCCGTCTAAGGGTGTTAACCCCGACGAGGTTGTAGCCGTGGGCGCTGCCATCCAGGGTGGTGTACTCACCGGTGATGTCAAGGATGTGCTGCTGCTCGATGTTGTGCCCCTGTCAGTAGGTATCGAGACTTTGGGTGGCGTGATGACCAAACTCATCGAGGCCAACACGACCATTCCTGCCCGCCGCAGCCAGGTATTCTCGACCGCTGCCGACAACCAGCCCGAGGTTGAGATCCATGTCCTCCAGGGCGAGCGTCCCATGGCTAAGGACTGCAAGACCCTGGGCCGATTCCATCTCGATGGCATCGCTCCTGCACCCCGTGGCATTCCGCAGATCGAGGTGACCTTTGAGGTTGATGCCAACGGTATCATGAATGTGAGCGCCAAGGATAAGGCTACCGGCAAGGAGCAGAGCATCCGCATCGAGGCTTCCAGCGGCCTGAGTGACGCCGAAATCCAGCGTATGAAGGACGAGGCCACTGCTAACGCTGCTGCCGACGCTGCCGAGAAGGAGCGCATCGACAAGATCAACGGTGCCGACGCCCTCATCTTCCAAACTGAGAAGGTGCTTAAGGACAGTGGCGACAAGTTGCCCGCCGATATCAAGAGCCAGATTGAGGGTGCCCTTGGCAAGTTGAAAGAGGCTCACAAGAGCCAAGACCTTACTGCCATCGACACCGCAACGGCCGAGTTGAACTCGCTGTTTGAGAAGATGTACCAGCAGGCAGGCGGCGCACAAGGCCAGCCCGGTGCAGGCTTCGACCCCAACAACATGGGTGGCGCAGGCTTCCAGGGCGGTCCCCAGCAGGGCGGCAACCCCGGCCAGGGTGGTGACAATGTCGAGGACACCACCTACGAGGAAGTAAAGTAAAAGATTGGAAATAATCACGATAGGCGCTCCGCAATGCATTGCGGGGCGCTTTTTTGTTGCGGAAACGATTGCACACAACGGCATCTCTTTGATTTTCAACATGTAACCGCATTTTTATAGCCTGCATACTGTGACTCCTAAGCCTTTGATGTTTAGATAATTATGCTATAGGGTTGCAGATTATCTGCCGTTTACCATCTGATTTTGAGGATTTTTTTGTACCTTTGCGCCCAAATTTTGAGTCTTAAAGCAAAAGATAATGATAGACTTACTGTTTGAAACAAGTTGGGAGGTCTGCAACAAGGTCGGCGGCATCTATGCCGTGCTCTCGACCAAGGCCAAGACCCTTCAACAACGATATAAGGACAATCTCATCTTTATTGGCCCCGACCTGTGGACTGCCGATAACCCGTCACCCTCGTTTGTCGAGGGCCGCTCGTCACTCTCAGCGTGGCTGAAGCAGGCCAGCCTGCCGCAGGGCATGCGCGTGAGGGTAGGGCGATGGGATGTGCCGGGACGGCCCCAGGCTGTTCTGGTTACCTATGACGCGCTCTACTCCTGCAAGAACGAACTCTATGCCGACATGTGGCGGCGCTACCGTGTGGATTCACTTCACGGCTACGGCGACTACGACGAGTCGTGCATGTTTGCCCTGGCTGCCGCCCTTGTCATCGAGAGCATCGTCAAGTGGAAAAACAAAGCCAACCTCAAGGCAATCGCCCACTTCGATGAGTGGACTACCGGCATGGGACTGCTTCACATCAAGACGCACCTGCCCCAGGTGGCAACCGTCTTCACCACCCATGCCACGAGTATCGGCCGTAGCATCTGCGGTAACGGCAAGCCTCTGTATGACTATATGGACGGCTACAACGGTGACCAGATGGCTGGCGAACTCAACATGCAGTCCAAGCATTCGCTCGAGAAGGCTGCTGCCCATGCCGCCGATGTCTTCACCACCGTGAGCGATGTTACTGCTCGCGAGTGCCGCCAACTGCTCGAGCGTTACCCGATGGTGACGCCCAACGGCTTTGAGCAGAACTATGTCCCCAAGGGTGCCAAGTTCAACGCCAAGCGGGCCGCTGCGCGTGAGCGCCTGTTGCAAGTGGCATCCTCTCTCACGGGACAGCACTACGACGACGATACGCTGATTGTCGCCACCTCGGGCCGCCTTGAGATGCGCAACAAGGGCATCGATGTCTACCTGGATGCCGTCGCCTCGTTGCGTGATTCCCTCAGGTTCGTGTCGAGCAAGACGCGCAAGGTGGTTGCCCTGGTACTTGTGCCCGCTTGGATGAAGGCGCCTCGGGCCGACCTGCTGGAGAACCTCCATGCCGCTAAGCCCCACCGCCTGTTTGACCCGGTAATCACCCATCACCTGCACAATCAGGACCACGATCCCATCTATAACCGTATCAACGCGCTGGGCTTCCATAATGACTCTGAGGACAAGGTCACAGTCATCGATGTTCCTTGCTACCTGAACGGTAACGACGGCATCGTCGACATGTCCTACTATGACCTGTTGCCGGGCCTTGATGCCGCTGTGTTCCCGTCCTACTATGAGCCGTGGGGTTATACGCCGCTCGAGAGCGCAGCCTTTGGCGTTCCCACCATCACCACCGACCTGGCCGGATTCGGACAGTGGGTGCTTGACAGGTTCGGTGATGACTCCGACCGTTACGGCGTGAAGGTCCTTCACCGCACCGACAGCAACTACGACGAAACCTTCAGGGCCATTGCGATGAGCATGATGAACTTGTATGTCATGAGCGAGAAGGACAACCGCGCCATCCGCAACGCCAACCGCACGACCAGCAAGGCTGCCTCGTGGGACAACTTCATGGAGTGTTATGACATGGCCTACGAGCAGGCACTGCTTTGTGCCGCCGAGAGGCTCAAAGTCCACAACGCGTCGATAGCACCCAAACCTGCAACTAAAACTCGGAAATAAAAACTCAATACTAAAAATACATTTATGAAACTTCAAGTCAGCAACAGCAATGAGCCTCAATGGAGGAACATCACTGTAAAGTCAGAACTGCCTGGCAAACTCAACAAGCTCAACGAACTGTCACGCAATCTGTGGTGGGCATGGAATGCCGAGGGCAAGACCCTCTTCCATGACCTTGACCGCGACACATGGCGCGCCACCAGCGAGAATCCTGTCAAGATGCTCCAGCGTCTCACGAACGAGAAAATCGCCGACATCCAGAAGGATGCAACCCTCATGGCCCGCATCGACCACACCTACGAACTCTACAAGCAGTACATGAAGAAGCCGCTGCGCACCGACCAGCCCTCCATCGCCTACTTCTGCATGGAGTACGGACTGTGCAACGCCCTCAAGATTTATTCCGGTGGCTTGGGTATCCTGGCTGGCGACTATGTCAAGGAGGCCAGCGACCGCTGCGTCAACATGACCGCCGTGGGCTTCCTCTATCGCTACGGCTATTTCACCCAGACGCTGGCTATGGACGGCCAGCAGATTGCCAACTACGAGGCCCAGAACTTCCACCAGCTGCCCATCGAGCCCGTGCTCGACGAGAATGGCATGCAACTCGTGCATGAGGTGCCTTATCCCGGCCGCTCAATCTATGCCAATGTGTGGAAGGTCAATGTGGGCCGCGTGACGCTCTATCTGCTCGACACCGACATCGACCAGAACAGCGAGTATGACCGCGAGATTACCCACAAACTCTATGGTGGTGACTGGGAGAACCGTATCAAGCAGGAATACCTGCTCGGCATTGGCGGTGTGCTGCTGCTCAAGCGCCTGGGCATCAAGGCCGACATCTACCATTGCAACGAGGGACATGCCGCACTGCTCAACCTGCAGCGCCTTGTCGACTATGTGCAGGAAGACGGGCTGACCTTCAACCAGGCTCTGGAGGTGGTACGCGCCACTTCGCTCTACACCGTCCACACTCCCGTGCCTGCAGGCCACGACTATTTTGACGAGGAACTCTTCGGCAAGTATATGGGAGGCTATCCCGAGCGCCTGGGCATTACCTGGCAGGAACTCATGGACATGGGCCGCGAGAACCCCGGCAGCGATGAGCGTTTCTGCATGAGCACCTTCGCTCTGAACACCACCCAGGAGAGTAACGGCGTTAGCTGGCTCCATGGCGAGGTGAGCAAGAAGATGTTCAGTGGTATCTGGAAAGGCTATGCCCCCGAGGAGTCACATGTGGGCTATGTCACCAACGGTGTCCACATGCCCACCTGGGCCGCCAGCGAGTGGAAAGCATTCTACAAGCAGGTGCTGGGCGACGACTTCATGGACAATCAGGAACTCGAGTCCACCTGGGCACCCCTGATGAATGTCCCCGACGAGGAGATCTGGAAGATGCGTATGACCCTGAAGCACAAGTTCATCCGCTTTGTCAAGCGCGATTTCAAGGAGAGCTGGCTCAAGAACCAGGGCGATCCCACACGCATTGCCAACATCGTTGATAAAATCAACCCTGACGCTCTGCTCATCGGCTTTGCCCGCCGCTTTGCCACCTATAAGCGCGCCCACCTGATTTTCAACGACCTTGACCGTCTCAAGAAGATTGTCAATGACGAGCGCTACCCTGTGCAGTTTATCTTCGCTGGTAAGGCACACCCCGCCGACGGAGCCGGACAGGGCCTGATCAAGCGCATCATCGAGATCAGCAAGATGCCCGAATTCCTGGGCAAGATCATCTTCCTCGAGAACTACGACATGACGCTCTCCAAGCGCCTCATCACGGGTGTTGATGTTTGGCTCAATACGCCGACGCGCCCCCTCGAGGCTTCGGGTACCTCGGGCGAGAAGGCCGAGATGAACGGTCTGCTCAACTTCTCGGTGCTTGACGGATGGTGGTATGAGGGTTATCGCGAGGGAGCCGGTTGGGCTCTCACCAGCCACCGTACCTACACCGATCAGGCTCAGCAGGATAGGCTCGACTCGGCGACCATCTACTCGATGCTCGAGAACGAGATTATCCCTCTCTACTTTGCCAAGAACAGCAAGGGCTACTCACCCGAGTGGATCCAGTACATCAAGAACTCCATCTGCCACATCGCCCCCAACTATACGATGTCGCGCATGATGAAGGACTACTTCGACAAGTTCTACTCTCCCCAGGCCAAGCGCGCTCATCGCCTCAGCGACAAGGGTTATGCCCTTGCCAAGGAAATCGTCAGCTGGAAGGAAAATGTCGCTGCCCATTGGAACGAAGTGCAGCTCGTGGGTGACATCATGGGCAACCGTGAAGCCATTTCCAACGGCAAGGCCGACATCGACATCACCATGCGCATCGATACTGCAGGCCTGGGCAAGGATGTGAGACTCGAGCTCGTGGTTTACCGTGAAGAAGACGGACAGGCCAAGTTCTTCCGTTCCGCACCCTTCAAGGTAGTGGCACAGGACGGCAATGTACTGACATTCAACTGCAAGCAACCGTTCCACGAGAACGGCATCTTCCGCTATGCCTACCGTGCCTATCCCTGGTGTGACTACCTGCCTCACCGTCAGGACTTCGCCTACCTCAAGTGGTTCTAATGGCCCACAGGTTAATTACAGGTAACATATAAGCAAAAAACGCTCCGGGGAGTTGCGACTAGCACCCCCGGAGCGTTTCTTTATGCCCGCCATCAACCCCCTGTATCAACAAAAAAAACAAAAAACGAGTGTTTTTACTTGTGGTTTCCGATAATTTTGTACATTTGTAGATTTGAATAATATGTCGGTTTGGTAAATGTTTGGCAAATTGGGACATATCATAGGCAAGATGGCCAAGTGGACGGGGGCGACGCTCGCGGCACTCGCCGTTGGTCTGCCTGCCGCCTTGTATATCCCGTGGGTACAGAATCAGGTTGCCGACATCGCAGCCGACATCGCCAGCAAGAAGACCGGCATGGACATCAGCGTGGGCGATGTCAGGGTCAAGTTCCCCCTGGATGTCAGCGCCACCGATGTGCAGGTCATCGATCAGAACGGTGACACCCTTTTCAGGGCCGATGAGGTCAAGGCCAATGTCAAGCCGGGACCGCTGCTCGACAAGAAGATCCAAGCCGATAATGTCTCGCTCAAGGGCGCCAAGAGCCAAATCAAGACCGAAGACGGGTCGACCGACCTGGATGTGGATCTCAAGGATGCCAAAGTCGATGCTGCCAGCGTGGACCTCAAGAACAACAAGGTCGATGTGGGCAATGCCTCGTTGAAGGGGGGTAAAGCCAAGATGAGCTACAAACCCGAGAAAAAGAAGCCTGACCCCGACAAGGAGCCCAGCAAGCCGTGGAAGGTCAATGCCAAGAAGGTGACTGCCGACGACATCGATTACAAGATGGACATGAAGCCCACGATCGATAACCTCGATGCCAAGGTGGGACATGCCGAGGCTAAGGATGTGAAGGTGGATACCGGTGAACAGACTGTCGATGTCGGTGAACTTGATATCGATAAAGCCGATGTCAACTACCAGTATCCCAGCGAGAAAGATGCCAAGCAGTACCGCAAGGACCATCCCATGCCCAAGGACAACAAGCAGGACAATGGCGACGACAAGCCCTGGAAGGTGAAGGCCGGCAAGGTGAAGGTGTCCAACAGCAAGGGTAAATATGCCCAGACCAACAAAAAGCCCAATAAACCCGGTACTACGCTTGACCCCGACAACATCGAGGTGGATGATGTCAATGCCGAAGTCGATAACTTCGAGTATGACGGCGAGAACATGAGTGTGCCCGTCAAGCACCTCTCGGGCAAGGAACGCAGCGGCTTGCAGGTCAAGGACGCCAGCGGCACTGTCAACAAGAACAAGAACGGCCTGGACCTGAACGACATGAAACTCAAGACCAAGGGCAGCGACATCAAGCTCGATGCCCATGTCGATCAGGATATGCTCGACGGCAAGGCCAATGGCAAGGCAACCGTCGACACCGACAGCAAAATTGACCTCAATGAGGTCGAAAAACTCGTGCCCGAGGCCCGTAAGGCCCTTAAGGACATCCCGCACAACAAGCCCGTGCGCATCAAGGCCAAAGCCCGCGGCAATGCGAAGCGCGTCGATGTGCACTCCCTCGACGCCGATATCCCCGGCGTGGGCCGCGTCAAGGGCAAGGGCACCATCTATAACCCCACCGACATGGACCGCATGAAGGCCGACCTGGACACCGAGATTGACCTGCGCGATCCCAGCGCACTGAACAAGATGCTGGGACTCAAAGGCGTGAAACTGCCGCCGATGAAGATGAGCGGTAAAATCAACAAGGAGGGCTGCAAGTGGGTAGCACGCAACCTGCGTGTATCGACCGGTGGCGGCACCTTGAGGGGCGATGGTTACTATGATATCTGCAACGAGAACTATGATGTGGACGCCGATTTCAGCAACTTCCCCGTCAAGGCGTTCCTGCCTGACTACGATATCAATAACCTTACCGGCAGCATTGATGCCCGCGGACACGGCTTCGACTTTACCGATTGCGGCAGCACCTGGACCGATGCCACCGTCAACCTGGCCAATGTGCGTTACAACGGTAAGCAATATGGCAACATCAGGGCACGCGGCAAATTGCGGGGCGGCTATGCCGATGTCTATGCCTCCAGTGCTGCCGTGGGGCGTGACCTCGATGTGAACGCTCACGGCACCATCTGCAACGACCATTATGTGTTCACTGCCGACGGTGACATCCGCGACCTGGACCTGAACCGCCTGGGTGTATATGACGGTGTGTGCAACGGCAAGACCCGCTTCCACGCCGAGGGTGACATCAACCTGCGCACCAACGAGTGGGACGCCGACTTGAGCCTCACCGATATCGATTGGCAACTCGACAGCAGCAGCCTTGTCGCCGACGATGCCCGTGGCACGCTGCACAGCACGCCGTGGCGCACTTGCATCACTGTCGAGAACGAGGACAACTACGCCCACCTGAATGCCCCGTGTGGCATGTCGGAACTGCTCCGTGACCTGCAAAATACAGCCACCGAGGTGCAGCGTCAACTCGATGACCGCTGGATAGATATCGAGCGCATCAAGGAGCCCATGCCCTGGTTCGACCTCGACATGCACATGGGTACCGACGGACTGGTGCAGCGATACCTGCAGCAGCACGAGATTGACTTCCGTGACATCAGTTGCGAGATGAGCCGCGACAGTATCCTCTTCCTCGACGGCAGGGCACACGGCTTGAGTATCGCCGAGAATAATATCGACACCATCACCATCCATGCCAACGAATTGAACAACAAATACCTCGCCTTCAATGCCCACATGGGCAACCGGCCAGGCACCTGGGATGATTATACCCGGGTCGATATCGAGGGCGGCATCAAGGGACCGGCCATCGACTTCATGCTCCACCAGCGTAACATTAAGGACGAGACAGGCTACCGGCTAGGGTGTAATGCACGGCTCGACGAGGATGAAGTGCGCATGAGGCTGTTCGGCAAGGATCCCGTCATTGGCTATCGCCACTGGACATTCAACGAGGATAACCATGTGAACCTGGACTACCGCACACGCATGCTCGACGCCAACCTGCAACTGCGCAGCGACAGCAGCAGCATTGAGTTGCTTACCCAACGCATCCCCGGCGAGAACAGCGAGAATGTGCTGCTCAATGTCGATAACCTGAAGCTCGAAGAGTGGACCCGCATAATGCCCATGCTCGACCGTACCAGCGGCACCGTCAATGCCAATGTCGACATCAACTGGGACGGTGTCAATGCCGATGGTGACGGTGTCATTTCCATCAAGGACTTTGTCTACAACGGCAAATACGAGGGCGATGTGGTGCTAAACGCCGGTTTCGACTTAGACCCCGCAACATCATCGACACGCCTCACGGCCGATGTCATGCTGGACGGCAAGCAGGCCGTCGTGCTCGAGGGAGCACTCAACGACATGACTACGGGCTCGCCCCTGAACATGGAAGCCCGCTTTAACCGCTTCCCCTTGCGGCGTGCCAATCCGTTCATCCCCGGCGACTACATCTGGCTCGACGGCTTTGCCAACGGCAATGTCAAAGTCAGCGGCTCGGGTGACGACTTCAGGGTAAACGGCTATTTCACGGCCGACTCGGCAACGGTCAACCTGCCCCGTTACGGCAGTTCGCTCAATTTGGTAGCCGACCGCGTTCCCATCGAGGACAATGTCATCACGCTCAACAACTACAAACTGACGGGTGCCAACCGCAGTCCCGTTACGCTCAACGGCATCGTGGACCTGCGCGATCTCGACAACATGATTATCGACCTCAATGCCAGCGGGCGTGAAGTGCAGTTCATGAACAGTGAGCAGGACGATATAACGCAAATCTTCGGTACCGGCCTCGCCGACATCAATGCCACAGTCAGGAGCCGGGGCGATGTGATGACCGTGCGCGCTGATGCCAAGCTGCTTGCAGGCTCCAACATCACTTATGTGATGAAAGACGATATCACACAGCTCTCTAACACCTATGACGAGAATATGGTCACCTTTGTCGACTTCAACCAGCCGCAGCAGGAGCAGACCATCCTTGTGACCGGCAAGGGCGGCAGCGCCGTTAATATCCTGGCCAACATCGAGGTGGAGCAGGGGGCTATAATCAACGCCTTCCTCTCGGAGGACGGACAGAACCGTGCTACCATCAACGGCAGCGGACGACTCAAGTACACGATAGACTTTGCTGGGCGGGACAACCTCATTGGCACCTATACCATCGCCAAGGGAAACCTGCGCTACACGCCACCACTCATTTCGCAGAAGAATTTCGAGATTTCCAACGGAAGCACCATTTCCTGGACAGGCGAAATGCTCAACCCGCGACTGGATCTTAAAGGTACCGAGCATGTCAAGACCAGCGTAAAAGACCAGAACGGTCCCGTGGATTTCACCGTCGAGGCACAGGTGGGCGGCACGCTCAACAACATCGATTTGAAATTTGACCTCACTTGCGAGAGCAACATGACGGTGATAAATGAGTTGCAGTCAATGAGCGACAACAAACGCTCCGAGACCGCCATCAACCTGTTGCTGTTCAATACCTACACGGGAACCAATAGCCTGACTAACATCGATGGCAGGGCAGCAACCCGAACCGCCACCACATCGGCACTGTTCTCATTCCTGCAGGCAAGACTCAACACTTGGGCGGCACAGACACTGCCCGGCGTCGATCTCTCGTTTGGCATCAACCAATATGAGGGAGCACACAACGGCACCGAGACCAGTTACAGTTACCGCTTGGCAAAATCCCTGTTCAACAACCGGTTCAAGATTGTTGTGGGCGGTGAATACAGCACCGACCTCGGCGATGATGAGAACATTACCGACAACCTCTTCAACGACATCTCGCTGGAATATTACCTCAACGATAACGCAACCCGTTACCTGAAGTTGTTCCGCCACTACAGCCACGAGACGGCGCTCGAGAGCCATGTGACTGAAACGGGTATCGCCTATGTGCTGAAGCGAAAACTCACCAACCTGAAGAACCTCTTCACCTTCAAGCACTCGCGTGAATACCTCTTGCGCGATTCTCTCGAGAAAGCCCGCAAGGCTGAACTCAAGCTGCAAGAACAAGCCATCGATGCCATCGTCACGCCCGATGAGCTGGAACCTGAAACCCGCAACGACGGCGAGCCCATCGACAAGCCAACCGTTACCCGCAAAAAAGAAGAAGAAAATGATGAATAATAAAACCTGGATACGCGTGCTCGTGGCAGTGGCTCTCGTTATGGCGGCTGTCTCCTGCTCAACGACTAAGAAGTTGGGCGAGAACGATGTGCTGTATACCGGCGTGAAGTATCTTAAATACCACGAGGACAGCGCCAAACTCGATCCAGGCGTCAAGGCAGACATTTTCACCGCCATCAATGTCCGCCCCAACAACCCGTTGTATTCGCCCTATTACCGCACGCCGTTCCCTATCGGCCTGATGATTTACAACAACATCGACGAGGACGCGACCGGTTTCTTGGGGTGGCTGTACAAGCATTTTGCCGCCAAGCCTGTTCTCATCAAGCGAGTCAATCCCCAGACCCGCGTCGAGATGATCAACACCATTCTGCACAACAACGGCTACTTCACTTCTTCGGCCAGTTACGCGATTAATCCGGCAAAGAATCCCAAGAAGGCCAAGATTTCCTATGATGTTAATGTCAACCCGCCCTATACCATCGGCAATATCGAGTATACAGGCAGTCGGGATCCGCTCATGATGATGGTGGACTCCCTGGCCCGAGCCAACAAATATCTGCAGACCGGTAGCCGCTATAGCCTGGATTCGCTGAGCGCTGTCCGCATCGACATCACCAATTTTGTGCGCAATCGCGGCTATTATTACTTCAAGCCCGAGTACATCCAGTACCTTGCCGACAGTGTGCAGGACAAGGGCGTAATCCACATGCGACTGATTGAGTCCAACGATATCCCCAACAATGCCAGGATGCGCTACCGCACCCACGACATAGTCGCTTCGGTCTTCAATGACGATGGTCAAGGTGAGCCCGATACCATAGAATCGAGCCGTTGCACCCTCATTAAATATGAGCCAGTATACATCAAGGACCATGTGATCCCCAATTGCATCCGCACCCGCAAGGGTGGTGTGTTCCGCGTCAATAGCATCGACCGCACCCAGGCCGCACTGTCGGGATTAGGCATCTTCAGCACGGTAGACATCCAGGTGACCCCGTTAGACAGCATCACCCCTGAGGGGGACGGACTGCTCGACCTGGCCATCTACTGCCAGCTGGACAAACCATGGGAAGTGACCTTTGAGATGCACGGCAAGTCCAGCAACAGTTACATCGGTCCCGGTGTCGAGATTGGTGCAAGCCACAAGAATGCCTTTGGCGCTGGGGAGAAGTTCAAAGTGGACATCTATGGAGATTATGAGTGGCATACTGGAGGCGGCGGAAATAAGGGCTCCGAATTCAATTCCTATGAATTCGGTATCGAATCCAAGTTGGATTTTCCGCGATTGATAGCCCCCAAGTTCCTGTATCCCTCCCGTCGCTATACCAACTGGACACGCCTCTCGCTGAGTGCCGACCTGTTGAACCGTCCTAATTACTTCAAGATGTCGCAGTTGTCGTTTGCCGTCACATGGGATTGGCACACCAACCGCTATTCCAGCCATGTGCTGACACCGTTCAGACTCACCTATAACCGCGTCCTAAGCAGTAGCGAGAAGTTTAAAGCCGACACAGCCAAGTATCGCGCGTTAAGAGAGAGTATGAGAAATGTGTTCATCCCCAAGATTGAATACACCTATACCTACGACCGCAGTATTACCCATCGCGACCACATCAACCTCACGGCCAGCTTCAGCGAGGCGGGCAACATCGCCTCGGGCATTTGGCGGCTGTGCGGCGTGAAGGAAAACAAAGAATTGCTGGGAACGAAGTTCTCGCAGTTCGTCAAAGCCCAGGGCCAAGTGGTGTGGACCCGGCACTTTGGGCCCTCCTCCGAGTTGGCGACGCGCGTCTTCTTGGGCGTAGCCCATGCCTACGGCAACAGCACCGAGTTGCCTTATAGGGAGCAGTTCTATGTCGGTGGCTCCAACTCTATACGCTCCTTTGCCGCCCGTTCGATAGGTCCGGGAAGTTACCGTTTCCGTCCCGACAGCATCAGCCTTGATAGCCTGGGCCGCCATTACTATTACGACCAGACCGGTACATTCAAGTTCGAGGCCAATGTCGAGTACCGTTTCCCCATCCTGGGCTACTTGCACGGTGCCGTTTTCCTCGACGCCGGCAATGTATGGCTGCTAGAGAATGATGAGGATCGTCCAGGTGCCCAGCTCAAAATGAAGAATTTCCTGAACGAGATAGCCCTGGGCACCGGTGTGGGCCTACGACTCGATATGTCGATGCTCATCGTCCGTGCTGACTTGGGTATCGGGCTTCATGCCCCCTATGACACAGGCAATAGCGGCTACTTCAACATCTCCAGAGTCAAGGACGGCCTGCTGGGATTCCACCTAGCCATTGGTTACCCATTCTAGGCGACCCTCTCAACCGCCCATGACCCTCTTGCCATCCCCCTCAAGTTGAACGAATAAGAAATAAAGCATAACAAAACAAAACAAGCGGCTGAATTTCAGTCGCTTGTTTTTGCTTTGTGGAGCATAGCGCTTTCTTGAGCGATATGGTCCGACACAGATAAATACGTTAATGATCGGATTGTCAGTTGCTTAGATTGAGCAATCGATTCTTGGCATATCGGTAAAAACCCTGTTATCCCGTAAAAGGGGGGAATCAATGTACCCCCCAAAAAAGCAACCTTGCGCACCGACGCGACCCCGCGTTTCTTCTTACTCAAAGTCATGCGAATTTGGCGCGCACGTCATCGATGGAAACCTGTCGGATGAAGTAGTCGGCATAATGGCGTTATCGTGTCATAAGATGTCTTGTGATATCTTATCGTGTCACTCTAATTTATTGTTAATCAATAGTTTGTATAGTATTTTGAGGCATTGTAATTTTGTGTAAAAATTTAAGTTATTATGAAGGAGATTAAATTTAATTGCAGGACATTCCTGAACCATCGCGATCAAGTGGTGGTGCGTGTAAGGTGGAACAAAAAAAGGTCTGAGGTCGGTTTCTCTATCGGGTTGCATGCTGACCCTTCTAAGTGGAACGCCGACTCTCAGAGACCTGTGCGCGGTTCGACGCATGTTATCGGCCAAAAAAGGATACCGTCGCGTGTCATCAACGACCGGATCGATGAGTTCCTTGCTGCCATCAATGAGTCCTTTGTCGAGTTCGGGCTCAAAGATATTATGCCTGGACCAGACGAACTGCGTGAGCTTGTGAACGAGAAGGTCGGTCGGATCGGGGACCAGGAAGAAGAACCACAGGTAAAGCCCCTCAAGGAGATTTTTGATGACTTCCTTGCGTCGGGTAAAAAGGAACGCGATTGGACGAGCGCAGTGCACTACAAGTATGAGCAGGTGTGGAAACACTTGACTCGGTGTGATCCGACCGTTTCTCTTGAGACCCTTGACAAGGACAAGATGCTTGAACTCAAGGATTGGTATGTCAAGAACAATTACAAGAATCGCACAATCACCAAGCAGTTCCGGTTTTTGAAATCGTTCCTTCGCTGGATGAAGGCCAACGGCTATCCTGTCCATGAGAGTGCGATTGACTGCCAGATTCATTTGACCGTTACCAAGAAAAATGTGACTTTTCTGACGTTCAAGGAGCTGATGCAGTTTTATCATTATAAGTTCGCGCTCGAGCACAAATATCTGGATAAGGCTCGCGACATGTTCTGCTTCATGGCGTTCACCTCGTTGCGCTATTCAGACCTAGCTCAGCTCAAAAGGGCCAATATCACCAGCCGTGGCATTGAACTCTACACCAAGAAGACCTCTACTCCAATAACGATACCGATAATTGATTATGCGCAGGAGATTATCGACAAGTACTCCAACTACAAGTCATCCGATGGTAGTCTATTCCCAGTGCCGTCAAGCCAGAAGTTGAATGACTATATCAAACTTGCGGCAGAGCAGGCTGGTATCGACAGGGAGGTCGTCAACACGTATTTCATCGGCACGAAACGCTACGATGAGGTCCATAAGTTTTATGAGATTATCGGCTGCCATGACGGACGTCGCACATTTGTGTGCTGCTCTTTGGCTTTTGGAATACCGCCTGCCGTTGTCATGTCATGCACGGGTCACAAGGACTATCAGAGCATGAAGCCCTACATTGAGGTGGGAAACGATACGCAGAAACTTGAACTCGGCAAGTGGAACGGTAAGGACACAAAGGTTGATATCATCGCTGCTCTTGAGGAACTTGATGCAGACAAACTTGAGCAGGTGTATGACTTCGTCAAGTCAATTGCCAGCTGATGCTAATATTTCAGGTTGTGAAAACTAAATTTATGAAATACGCAACGATTTGTTGCGTATTCTTTTGAAAATTGCCAAAAATAGGCTATTTTTGCGACCAAAACGCAAATATTTCGACATTATGGAGATATCAATTAAGAAAATCAAGGTTGGTGGAATCACCAATATTATGAGTGTTGAGATTCCCATGGAGAAGTTGACGGCTCTTGTTGCTCCAAACAATTATGGTAAGAGCAACTTCCTTGTTGCCATCGAGTTCGCCGTTCAGTTCATGGCGGCTCAAAGCGATACCAGGCTCAAGATGATGTCAACTCGTAATGTGATTCCCATCAATAAGTCAATGGAGGATGCTCCGTTCTCGTTTGAGATTGAGGGCAGCGCTGGTGATATAGAGTTCGTGTATGGCTTTTCGTTCGAATGGGCCAGGACAAACGGTAAAGATCATGGTAGTAGGGTAGTGAGCGAGATCTTGAAATTGAAGCAAGCCTCTGAACTTAAGTACAAGGCCTATATCAAACGGGATGATACTGAACACGCATATATCATTGCCACGTCCAAAGGACGGTGTAACAAGGAAGTTTTGGTTGACCGTGACATCCTTGTCATGGACAAACTGTTGAATATGGATGGACTGTTCTATTTGGACGTGGTGAAGGCCATAAGGTCAATTAACGTCAAGCGTGTGAATACCCTGGACAACCCAGATGGTATTTTCAGTTCACCTTATCCCTCTTCGGGTTCTGGAGGATATAGTGTGTCATTTCCCAAGCCTGGTGAAATAGGCTTCTTCATCAACAGCCTCCGCCAACTTGATGTGGACAAGTATGAGTTGCTGAAGAACACCATCGTAGACTTGTTGCCCAACATTGAAGACTTTGAGCCTGTTCAGGTGGACTTGTCGCCAAAGACTGATGTGCCATTCCAGCTCCCAAATACATACTTTGATATCCGTGTCAAGGAACGCTTCAATAACCAATACACTAGCATCAACAATGTGTCAACCGGCAGCAAGAAGATCTTGTACGTCTTGACCATGTCGTTGGCAGCCAGCCTTAATCATGTGGACCTGCTCATGTTCGAGGAACTAGAGAATTCTGTACATCCCCGACTGTTACAGAATCTGCTGCAAGTCGTAACCGAACTCGCAGGTAATACCAAGGTCATTACGACGAGCCATTCTCCTTATCTCGTCAAGTATTTGTCACCTCACAATATTCAGCTCGGCTTGCCCACACATTCTGGTGTTGCAGAATTCAAGACCATCAAGCCCAGCAAGGTGAACAAAGTGTTGCGTCAGGCCTCAGCCGAGGAAGTTTCTATCGGTGAATACCTTTTTGACATGATGCTTGATGCCGAGGCCGATGATGAGATGTTGAACGAGTATTTTGCATGAGGATATGAAGAAGACAGGACCTAATAAGCCCCATGTGGTAATCTTTGTTGAAGGCGACACCGATAAAGTTTTCTTCGACCATCTCATTCAGTTCTATCGTGATAATTCGACTACAGAGGTTGTGTCATGTGAAGTGAGAAATCTGCGTGGTGTCTCACGTTATACTAACAAGATCGTGGGTAAACTCCAAAACGACATTTGCCCGAAAGCATTGAAGAAAGGCATGGCGGTGACAGCGGTTTGTTGCAGCTATGACACCGATGTGTTCGAGTATGCCGAGCGTCCAGTGGTTGATTGGAACAAGGTTGAGCGAGAAGTCAAGAAACTTGGAATCCGTGAGTTTTGCCACATTAGGGTGGAACAGATGATGGAGGATTGGCTTCTGGATGACCTGGCAGGCATTTGTGCATTCCTCAAATTGAAAAAGGCGCCCATCCCGTTGGCTGGCGAAACGGGCTATCAAAAGATGCAGAACCTTTTCAAGCGGGCCAACAAGCTCTATCTGAAAGGCAATAGCATAACACCAATGATGACCTCAATCGACATGAATGTGATTAGGCAACAGCGGCAGTCATCGTTAGCACGCCTGGAATCAATCCTTAATGTTACGATTTAGTCACCGTCAGATAACGCTCAGAACCCTTATAAACAAGAGAATAAACGCCCCTATATTTGGACCGCCGGTATAGCAATGAACACGCTGGCGGCATGAGGGGCAAAGACAATATATAACCCGATGGTATGGACTGGGCGGCGAAGAGTCACCAGCACCGCCATCACCAGGCGTTATCACCTGTCGGGGAGACCGTGCCCTCAAGACGGCATAATCAATCCGGCAGCGAGCCTGGAAAAGAAGTAACGAGGCTGACACCGAAGAGGTGTCGGTCTCGACTTTTTTCGGTTCGGTTGGATATAGTGGTAATGAGTTGGTAATTAGACAATGTTGCTCCCAGGTCAGGATGGACAGTACCTTTATTACGTTTCAGCACTTGTCAGTCGATGAGGCGGTAGATCATGGCGTAGTTGATGGCCTCGGTGATGCTGTCGGTGTCAAATTTCTCCAGGATGCTTTTGCGGTAGCCTTTCACCGTGTCAAACGACTTGAACATCAGCCGGGCGATCTCCTGGGTGGTGTAGCCCATGGCCGAATAC
>ONYP01000097.1 GCA_900322135.1 uncultured Prevotellaceae bacterium | reverse complement strand
TCGCGGTCGAGTTGCGTGGCGTTGACCACGATGGTCTCGTTCTCGGCAAAGCGCCTTGCGGTCGACTTCACGATGGCGAACACGGTGGGGAGCACCTCGTTGAGTTTCTCCTCAAGCACATCGAGAATCTCCTTCTGGATGTCGTCGACCTTTTTCCACAGAGGCTCGCGCTCCTCGTAGTCAAGGGTTTCGATTTCGGCCTTGATGCGTTCAATCTCGTCTCGTTTGTCCTGTACCGAGTCATTGAGCTGCTGCCGGATGTCGGCAGTGCGCTGTCTCAGGCTGTCGATGTCGAGCGCGTCAATCTCGGGATAAATTGCTTTAATCTGGTTGACAATAGGCATGATTTTCTTCAAATCACGCGATGACTTATTGCCAAACATTGATTTCAAAATGTCACTAAGTCCCATTTTATATTTATATGAGACGCAAAATCTTGCATCTCAGTCATTCAAACGGCAAAGATACACTTTTTTAGCCGATTAACTGCAATGATACAGTGATTTTTGGTTTTTGGGGGATGTAGTTGGCGGCAAGGGCTCTAAGATTCTGGGCGCTCACCCCTAACTCCTCACTCTTCTCACCCCTCACTTAAGAGAAGTCGGGCCTCGCGTCGTCTGGCTGCCCAGCAGCACATTGGTTGCCGAGCGGATGACCAGCGATGCCATCAGGGGGAAGAAGGCGATATTGGCCGTCTGGGGCTGCCAAGGCCATGCCAGCATGAGCAGGAGGACTACCAGTGCGTTCACGGCATGGAGCCATCGGGCGGCTCCTCGCGTTGCCTTGAACCATGGGAGCGCGGCGAGCAAGAGCAGCAATGGGTGCAGCCACACGATGTTGATGTTGTGGGATGTGGCCTCGTGTGTGGAGAAGAAAACCAGGAAGAACAACAGGCAGCCTGCCAGCCCGCCGGTAGAGAACAGCAGGGTGTCATACCAGCGTGAGACTTTATGGCGGCGCCAGTCGCGGCCGCTCATGAGCAAGGTCACAGCCAACACGAGCAGCGCAATGGTCATGGGGGAGAGGAACCACGGTGTGGGCGGCTTGACATTGCCCTCGGTGCTCTTGTCAATTGGTACGGTAGTCGCCTTGACCAGAGGGACGCTAGTGCTGTCGGTCGAGATGGTGGCACCAGCCACGGCATCCATGAGCAGCATGGGGATGAACATTGTGGCACGCTGGTCGAGTGCCGTGTCGATATCCCAGCCTAGTATCAGGTCGATGCCGAATTTTTCCCAGGCGTAGTTGCGGCAATAGTGTGCCAAAATGTCACGGTAGGTGACAGTAGTGTCGCCCATCATGGGGTATTGCAGACCATCGCCCACTGCCATCTCGATGATGTCGCGGGGGCGGGTAGAGCAGTTGTCGCTCAGGAATTTATAGCGATACTCGCGGTTCTGGGGCTGGGCATTGTTCCACAGGAAGTCCCTGACGGCGAGGGCTCTGTCTTGCGGCAGGTTGAGTTCCTGCTCGACCATGCGCCGCTCTTCCATGCCCAGCGTTGCGTAGGCTCGTGGGACAGGCATGCAGATGTAATCGG
Source organism: uncultured Prevotellaceae bacterium (assembly GCA_900322135.1). GTDB lineage: Bacteria > Bacteroidota > Bacteroidia > Bacteroidales > Muribaculaceae > Sodaliphilus. Next base: position 6,714 of record ONYP01000097.1, on the reverse strand, counting down.
TCTTGCCTAACATAAACCGCCACATGAACGCAGGAGCCTGAAAGTCAAACACCCCGTAGTTAAAGTAGAGGTCGGTGGAGCCTTGCTGGACGCGTATCTCGCTGTGGCCCCAGATGTTGTGCGGCTCACTCCCGGGGTAGAAGGTGACGAGGCTCACGCGCACCGAGTCCTCTTGCTCGGGTGCGCTGGCAGTGTCGCCGGGCAGTGGCAGCACGGGTGTGGCATCAAGCGTCCCCGTTGCACACAGGGCGCACAACACAGTCGTCAGGCAATATTTCTTCAACAACCGTTGCATCAGATACATTATTATATATGGCAAGAACAATGCCAATCTATATAGTCAATAACGGAAACCTGTTCACTTATCGTATTTTTGTCGGGCAGATTGTGCCACTAAACCGATCTCCTGCCGGTGGATTGTTACTTGATCAGGAAACCGCCATGAGTGCTGCTGTGGTGCTTAAAGTGTTATTTTATGTAAGATTTCCAAGGAAATCCTGCATATTTCTTCTTGAAAATTTGGGCGGGTCAAAAATTATGCCGTTCTTTGCAACACCAATTAGTAGAAATTGCACTTTTCTATACAGATTCTATTCATAAAAGTTGAAGTCCCACTCGTGAGAGCCGGACTTTTTTTTGCAGGATACGGCAGTATGGATGTCGGCGTTACCTACCAGGAGCCGTAGTTGCCGCGGTCAGCATCGATGCGCAGCAGGATAAACAGCAGGATGGTGAATCCCAACAGGGAGGAACCGCCGTAACTGAAGAAGGGCAGCGGGATGCCGATGACGGGGCACAAGCCGATGACCATGCCGATGTTGACGGCAAGGTGGAAGATGAGATAGGACGCGACGCAGTAGGCGTAGACGCGGGCAAAGGTCGAGTGGTTGCGTTCGGCCAGGGTGATGACGCGCAGGATGAGCGCCAAGAACAGCACCAGCACAGCCACGCTGCCGATGAAGCCCTGCTCCTCGCCGATGGTGCAGTAGATGAAGTCGGTGTGCTGCTCGGGGACATACTTGAGTTTGGTCTGGGTGCCGTTAAGGAAACCCTTGCCGGTGATGCCACCGCTGCCGATGGCAATCTTGCTCTGGTTGACATTGTAGCCGGCGCCGCGCAGGTCTTCCTCGATGCCCAGGGTGACCTTGATGCGCGTCTGCTGGTGCGGCTCCAGCACTTTGTTGAAAGCGAAGCTCACGGTGAACATGAAGATGAGCGAAGCGGCGGCAAAGCACACGGTGATCAACACCTTCTTGAGGTCGTCGTGGAGCATGCCCCACAGCAAGTAGAGCAGTGACAGGATGATGACTGGCAGGAAAAAGGCATAGCCATTGACTTGCACGCCTGCCATCGTCAGTCCTCCAGCAATGAGACCTGCTGCCAAATAGCCTAGCAGCACATTGCGCCCCAGAATCCATGAGCGGCAATAGAGCAGCAACATCGCCACGATGAGTGCCATGACCAGTATAAACGCGATGACCGTGCCCAGCGGGATGCCCATGAAGGTGACGGCAGCAAACTTGAGCACGACCACAAAATAGACTACTGCCATCAATGCTGCAAACAGCACAAATCCTGACATGCCCTCACGATACAGGACAAAGATGAGCGCCGTGTATACAAGAGCGGAACCTGTCTCGCGCTCCAGGATGATGCACAAGATGGGAAGCACGATAATCGCAATGGCAATGGCATAGTTGCGCCAGCCGTTGAGCTGGAAACCATAGGTACTGAACAGTTTGGCCAGTGCAAGCGCTGTGGCAGTCTTGGCAAACTCGGCGGGTTGCAGGCTCACGGGACCGAAAACGAGCCATGAGCGAGAACCCTTGATGTCGGGGGCTACAAAGATGGTGACAATCAAGAGCAATATCATGAACCCGTAGAGCGGATAGGCATAGGCCTCATAGATGCGCCTGTCGATCAACAGCAACGAGAATCCGATGAGGAAGGAGAACCCGGCCCACATGAACTGCTTGCCCGAGAACTCGCTCAGGTCAAACATGCTGGCCTTGTCGTAGTCATAGGTAGCAGCATAGATGCTCACCGCGCCGGCGATGACCATCATGAGGTAGAGCAGAATCGTGAACCAGTCCACCGACCTCAGCAGGTTGGTATTCTCATCTTCATTCCTTACTTCCATCGTTGCTGCCGGTTGCTGGTTTCACTGACTGTTTCTTATTGTTGTCGGCCTTGTTGCCGGAAGTCGTTTTTTTAGCCTTGGGATAGGTGATGGTGTGTCGACTGGCCATCGCGCGGCCTTGTGCCTGCAGGCCAGGAGAGTCACCGCGCAGGTAGCGTTGAATCATCAGCGCCCCGATGGGCACACCGTAGGCCGCACCAAATCCGGCGTTCTCGACATAGACGCACACGGCGATTTTGGGGTCGTTCATCGGTGCGAAACCCATGAACACCGAGTGGTCGCGGCCGTGGGGGTTCTGAGCTGTACCGGTCTTGCCGCACACCTCCAGCCCGGGGATGTTGGCGCGGGTGCAGGTGCCGCCCAGCACTGCCATGCGCATGCCCTCGACAATATCGTTATAGTAGGCCTTGGTGATGTCGGTGTCGTGGCGCTCTAGGTTCTTCTTGAGGATGCCCACACCCTCAATGTCCTTGACTACATGGGGCGTGATGTAGTAGCCACGGTTGGCAATGGTGGCGCTCAGGTTAGCGATTTGCAGCGGGGTGGCGAGGATTTCGCCCTGGCCGATGGCGTCGCTGATGATGGTCTGTCCCACCCATTTTCCTTCACCGTAAATCTTGTCATAGAAGGCTGTGTTGGGGATAAATCCACGACTCTCGCCAGGCATGTCGATGCCCAGCTTGTAGCCATAACCCATCGAGACCATGTGGTTTTTCCATATCTCAAAAGCCTTGCCCGTCGAGCCGTACTTGCTGCGCTTGTCCATCATGTTCTTGAATCCCCAGCAGAAGTAGGCGTTGCACGATGTCTGCAAGGCGGGCTTGAGTGGAATGGGCGAGCCGTGGCCGTGACAGCCCACACGCAGGCCGGCATTGATATAGCCGTGATGGCAGGGGTAGACCGTGCTCGTGGTGATGATGCCCTCCTGCAGGAAAATCAGTCCCTGGCTGGGCTTGAAGGTCGAGCCGGGAGGGTAGGCCGCCATGATGGAACGGTCATACAGGGGCTTGAGGCGGTTGTTGACCAGGTCACGGTAGTTCTTGCCGCGCTCTTTACCCATGAGCAGTGCGGGGTCATAACTCGGACTGGACACCAGAGCCAGGATTTCGCCTGTCTTGGGCTCGATGCACACAATGGCCCCCACCTTGCCCTGCATGAGCATTTCGCCATAGGCCTGCAGCTCGATGTCGATGCTCAGCTTTAGGTTATTGCCCGCCACGGGGTCCACATCGTTGGCACCGTCGTTGTAGCGTCCCTTGATTTTTCCCGTCGCGTCACGGATCAGGATTTCCTTGCCCTTGACGCCTCGCAGCCATTGCTCGTAACTCTTCTCGATGCCCAGGTCGCCGGTGTAGTCGCCGGGTCGGTAATAACTGTCGTTCTCGATATCCTTGGCGTTGACCTCCCGGATGTCGCCAAGCACATTGGCTGCCACATTGTAATTATACTGCCTGAGGATGCGCTGCACGACAAAGAACCCCGGGAAGCGGTACAGTTTCTCTTGCAGGCGGCCGTAGTCCTCGGGCGTGAGGTGGTTCATGAACACCTGCTGGGTGAAGGCCGAGTAATTGCGGCTCTTCATCATCTCCTCCCAGCGGTGGTCAAACTCCTCGCGGCTGATCCTCAGCGTGTTGCAGAAGTCAATGGTGTCAAAGGGCAACACATCCTTGGGGATGATCATCAGGTCATACTCGGGCGCGTTATAGACGACGAGTTTCTCGTTGCGGTCATAGATGAGCCCGCGCGAGGGATAGATGATTTTCTCCATGAAGGCATTGTTGTCGGCGTTGGCCTTGTAGGTGTTGTCGAGCACCTGCAACTGCACAAGCCTCGCAATGTAGATGACCACAATGACGAGGATGAAGCCGCCGATGACAAACTTGCGTTTCTCGAGATTATAATCTTTTCTCACGGCGTGTGCTGACTAAACTGTCCAACCCAAAGATGATGATAATCGACAGCATGCTGCTACCGGCAATGCGCGCCAGCGTGAGCATGATGTCGTGCAGGGAGAATGCCTGGATAGAGAAGATGAGCGCGCAGTAGAACGCCACCAGCGTCGCCATGTACTTGAAGTAATCTCCCACACCCATCGAGTCGACCGAGGGGATGGGAATGTTCATGTCGTTCTCGCGCGAGACAAACAGGTTGAAAACGGGTCGCCTGACTGCTGCCATCAAGGTACATGCCAGCGCGTTCATGCCCGGCGTGTTGTTAAAGATGTCGATAATCAGTCCCGAGAAGAAGGCAATGGTCAGTACCCATCCGCCATGCATGTTCACGGGGAGCCTGAGAATCAGGTAAATGAACACCACGGGCATGGCGATGTTGAACAACACGATCTTGTTGCACACCAGTTGCAGCACGATAAGCACCAGGAAGAGCAGGATGAATTGTATTACGGTCTTGGTCATGGCTGGTTATCTCCTGTATTCTCTGGTTCAACGGGGAGGACTGGCTGTGAGGGTGCCGCCGGTTGCGCCGGCTGTGAGGGTGCCTCGGGCTTGTCCTTCTTTTTCTTCTCTTTGTCCTTAGGCTGTGGGACGACATCGACGATTTCGGGCTTGAGTTCCGGTCGCGTCTGGATGTTGGCAGCGGTGTCGATGCCTTGCTCGGCACGGCGCAGGGCGTCGATCTGTTCCTGCATGCTGTTGGTGATGACGCGCACACTGCTCAGTTGGCTGAAGTTGGTGGTCAGCCTGATGCGCAGCGACAGGAAACTGTCGGTCGTGCCTCCAGCCAGCCCGTCGACAGTGCCCACGATGATACCCTCGGGGAATACTGCCGAGTAGCCGCTGGTGACCACAGTGTCGCCCTTGTTGTACTTGACATGCTTGGGCAATTCCTCGAGCACGGCATACTGCGGACTCTTGCCGTCCCACACCAGGCTGCCGAAGAAATTGTTCTTCTTGAGCTTGCACGATAGTCTCATGTGTGGGTTCAGCAGCGAGATGACGCGGGCGGCATGCGGTCCCGCGACATTGACGATGCCCACGACGCCGTTCTGGTCGATGACACCCATCTCGGGTTTGACACCCTCGATAAAACCGCGGTCGATGGTGATGTAGTTGTTGGGTTGAGAGATGCTGTTGCTGATGACATGCGCCATGACGAAGGTGTACTGCCGCAGTGCCGGTTGCTTGAGCGAGTCGGGGTGCTGCAGGTCCATGTCGCTGATCTGGTTGCGCAGCTCAATCAGCTCCATTTCCAGGGCTGCATTGCGTTCCTGCAGGCTCTCGTTGATGTCCCGCAGGTGGAAGTAGGAAGTGACGCTGTTAAACGCCTTGTAAATCGTGGCGCTTACCGTGTTGGCCGATGTCAGATAAACACTCTGCTGGTAAGGGTTGTCCTTAAACAACAGCACGAGGCTCAAAATCACATAGATAGCGAAAATGAACCACGCACTGTGTTTGACGAAAAAGTTGAGCAGATTGTTCATCGTGCCTAGATTAGTTGTAAGCTGTAAGTTTTAAGTTGTAAGTACATTGACTTTTGCCTGAAGAGACTCGTGGCAGTACTGTGATTACTTAAAACTGAAAACTTAAAACTTGAATTAGCGCATGAGGAACTTGAAGTGCTTGATATTCTTCAGAGCGATGCCGGTACCCTTGGCCACAGCGTGCAGGGGATCCTCGGCAACATGGAACTCGATACCGATCTTGTCGGTCAAGCGCCTGTCGAGTCCGCGCAGCAGGGCGCCACCACCGGTGAGGAAGATACCGTTGTGGACGATATCCTGGTACAACTCGGGCGGTGTCTGCTCCAGGGCGCTGAGCACGGCGGCCTCGATCTTTGAGATGGACTTCTCAATGCAGTGGCACACTTCCTGATAGGTTACGGGCACCTCAAGGGGCAGCGAGTTGACCTGGTTGGGGCCGTGGATGATGAAATCCTCGGGGGCATCGGGGCCCAGGTCGGTCAGTGCCGAGCCGACATTGATCTTGATGGCTTCGGCCGTGCGCTCGCCTACGCGGACATTGTGTGCGCGGCGCATGTGCTCCTGGATGTCCTCGGTGAGGTCATCACCGGCGGTGCGGATGCTCTTGTTGCTGACGATACCACCTAGCGAGATGACGGCAATCTCGGTTGTACCGCCACCGATGTCAACAATCATGTTGCCCTCGGGAGCCAGCACATCCAAGCCGATACCCAATGCTGCTGCCATGGGCTCGTAAATCATGTAAACATCGCGTCCGCCGGCATGCTCGCTGGAGTCGCGGACGGCACGGATCTCGACCTCGGTCGACCCCGAGGGAACACACACGACCATGCGCAGCGAGGGCGAGAACCAGTGATTCTTGGCGCTGACTTTCTTGATCATGCCGCGAATCATGTGCTCGGCAGCATTGAAGTCGGCGATGACACCGTCGCTCAGGGGGCGCACGGTGCGGATGCCCTCGTGCACCTTGCCGTGCATCTCGCGGGCGCGTTCACCCACGGCGATGGGCTTGTTGGTCTTGGAATCGAGGGCGACTACCGACGGCTCGTCGATGACGATGCGGTCGTTATGGATGATAATGGTGTTGGCTGTTCCTAAATCGACAGCGATTTCTTGAGTGAATGAAAACCATCCC
>ONYP01000145.1 GCA_900322135.1 uncultured Prevotellaceae bacterium | reverse complement strand
TTCTGCCTGGTCTAGCCATGGCAGGATCTTCTCGTGGAAGGTCGTTTCGCCTTCCACGGTGTCGAAAGCGTTGGGCAGGTACCTGCGCAACTGCTGGTCATTGGTTATCAGTTTCGTTTTCATTTTTCAGTCGATTAATCATTGCATCTGCAAGTTTTATAGCCTCAACACATATACTGTCATTCCAGCTAGTATGCCATGCTTCACTATCTTTTATCATGTCCATTTCTATTGCTTTGCTAGTGATTTTGGCTTTTATTTCTTGAAGCTGTGGCAATGCGGCTTTGGCCAATTCATAGCGGCGCTGTTCCCAGTCAATTTCTTTCTTCTTTGCCATTGTCGTTCGTGCTTTTATTGTTGATACTTACCTGTTTTGCATCCTGATGCTCGTCCAGCGTTGTGAGCTGGATGAAGGGGCAGTCGGGATAGGCACCCGTCCACCCGTTGAAGCGGATGACGATCTGGTGGACCGTGAACAGCAGGTCGTGATACGGCTTCTGCAAGGCCTGGGCGATGGTGTACAATTCGCGCTTGTCGCTGCCCGAGTTGTTGCTCTGCGATTTCCCGGGCACGCTGCCCACCAGGTTGCTGTGAACGCGCATGGTGAAACATATCATGTTCACCGCCTCCTGGATGTCGGTTGACCAGTCGCCGCCCTCCTTGTCGGAGTCGATTTTGTTGATGACAACCTCGTGCTGGACCTCGCCTGTGGGAGCCACATAGAGCCGGTAAGGAAGTCGAGGATCTGCTGCTTCTCCTTGACGATGCGTTTCTGCTGCTCGCGGCGGTCGGTGATGCCCTCGCTCTTGAAGATGGAGTCCCAATACTTGTTCGAGATCTCAATCTGGTACTTGATGGGGGCGATGTTCTTCAGCTTGGCCTCCTTGGCCATGCCGATGAGCTGCTTGATGTTGTACCACTTGCCACGGAACAAGGCGCCGTAGTACGGTATCGGGTAATAGGTGCTGTCGGGGGTCGGGACCCGCGTAAGCACGGCGAACTTGCGGGACTTGGTGCGGACGCGTCGCTTTCCGTCGTCACCGGCGATGCGCCCCATGCGTATCGCCAGGTCGCGCCAAGGCGAGTTGATGTCGAGCAAGTCGATCACCTCGATATCGTCACGGCTGGCCACGGGTTGCCGCCAGTTGGCGTAGAGCACCTGCTTGATGCTGCCGTCCTTCTCTGCAGGGGTAAGACGGCAGTAGCAGGCCTCCTTGCGGATCAGTCGTACTATCCTGGTGCCCTCTGCATTGAGGATAACGACCGAGACGCTGAAGGCGAAGTGCTTGAAGTCCTGGCACACACCGAGGAAGTAAGAGGACAAGGCGTTGTCGAGCAGGAAATCCTCGACTTCCCGCTTGACATCGCCGCCACACGAGTCGGTGTTGTACTGCAGCCCGCTGCCGTAGCACACCTCGGCGTTGAACATCTGACAGGTGGCGAGGGTTTCGTCACTCTCGATGAGGTCAATGATGTGGTATGGCATGTTGTTATCGCTCCCCCATGGGATGTAGCGATTTGTCGATGATCGTCGGCACGATGTCCACGTCTTCCTTGAACACCTTGCCGCTGTCGGTCTTGAAAGCGGCCGATGCGTTGAGCACCGGGATGGTTTCTACACTATTAAAATTTAACTCCATAATCTCGCGGTTTAAGTTTCCGCAAAATTATGGAGCTATGTCTATTGAGCAAAAGACAAGGAAAATGCCGTTAATACTTTCCCATTTGATTTATTTCTTGAAAGTAAGAGGGATAGAAAGGCGGGTTAATTCCTGCTGGAATGAGAGGGAGTCAAGTGGCCCAGTTACACTACTTGCAATGACGCGGGATTCCTCCTCCTCTTTCCACCGTACCATCACGGTGCCATCATCAAGATAGGTGATAAGTGCATAATAGAGGTGGCCATAGGTCTTCTCTTTATCATTCAAGTCAATTGGTACGCTCTTGTCTATAATCCAATAGTCAACGATGCTATCAGGTGGAGCGGAAAGTTCTGTGTTTTTTTGAGGCTGCTTTTGGAAACCAAGAGGTGCTTTTGTCTTGACAATAATCCATTGATTGTTATATGCACAATTAACACATCCGCCTGGAATCACCATCTGTCCACCATTGTCTTCCTCATTTTCTTTATAGTAGATGCAATCATAGGTTGTCATGCGGTAACCTCCCCCCAAATCTTCAGGATAGGCTAGCCACTTAACATTCTCAAAGCCTTCAAGGATTCGGTAATAAGCATATGATGGTGGCATTATCGTCAGTAACGGGGATGCAATAAATGTTACAATTCCTAAAATGGTAAGCTTTATACTCTTTTTCTTAATTAAGGTCCAACCTATTACACCACCTAATACAGTTGCATGAATGATAAAGACAAGATTAAGCAATGGATAAAATAAAAAGAAAAATTCTCCCCCAAATAACGTCAACACTCCCAATAGGACCGAGTAAATGATAAAAACAAGAAGATGTCGGTTGGCACAACGCGAGCTACACACCTTGCCTACAAGCCATATCAGCAATGCACACACTGCAGCCTGTGCGCCGACAATTCCCACGAAGAAAAAAATATCACTCATAATGCTATCTTGATTGTCGCAAAGTTACGACTATTTCCTAATAATCGCATTCGAAATGCGACAAAATTTAGAGAAATATAGAAATACCATTAATCTCGAAGATGCAGCAGATTCGGGCCTGGCGTATCTGATGCGAGTCCAGCAGTTTGAACTGCTGGGTGCCCTGGTAGAAGTTATACCGCAGGGGGATGCAGTTGCGCCAGCACTGGATTTCCCCTGACTTTGTCCAAAGCTTCAGGTCAACCGGATCGCCGGCCTTGAGCATCCTGCGAAGGGTGCTGATGTGGATACTTTGTGCCATAGGTCTATTGGAATGATGGGTCAAACTGCTCGGTGAAGATGCGGTCGTGGTCCACGGACAGGTAGTCTGTCGGCAGATACGTCCGCCTGTCTTGGTACTGGTAGGTGAACTTCACGGTGTTGAGTTCACCGTCCGCGTCGCTTATCTCGCAGGTCGGCTCGGTGATGAGCACAATTGGCATGCCTTGCGGAGTGTAGCCCTGCGAGAAGTCGGTGCGCTTGGTCGCCATGCGCACGTCATGGCTGTAGAACAGCTGCTCGATCCACCGGGCCTGC